>DASXIG010000527.1:0-4759 GCA_036498105.1 Xanthobacteraceae bacterium
GTCCACGCGCATGCCTTTCTTGATGTTGTACAGGATCTGCTGGTTGCCCGATTCGTAACCGACCAGCAGCAGCCGCAACCCGTTGTCGCGCATGATCTTGAGCGTGTCGCGCGGCACATTGGCTTTGGCGTTGCACGACCAGGTCACGCCCATCCTGCCCAGCTCGCGCGCGATAGCCTCCGCCCGGGGCCGATCATCGGTGAAGGTGTCGTCATCGAAAAAGAACTCCTTGACGTGGGGCATTGCCGCTCGCGCCCAGGCGATTTCCTCGATGACGTTGCCCACGCTGCGGGTGCGATAGCGATGGCCTCCCACCGTCTGCGGCCACAGGCAGAACGTGCAGCGCGATTTGCAGCCGCGGCCGGTATAGATCGAGAGGTAGGGATGCTGCAGATAGCCGATGAAATATTTTTCGATGACGAGATCGCGTTTGTAGACCGGCGAGACGAACGGCAGCCGGTCCATGTCCTCCAGGAGCTCGCGCGCCTGATTGTGCCTGATCGCGCCGGTCTTGCGGTCGCGGTACGACAGGCCGGGGATGTGCTGCCATGCGCGCCCTTCGGCGATTTCTCGGATGGTGAAGTCGAATTCGCTGCCGGCGACGAAATCGATGCTCGAGGATGCTCCGAGGCTGGCAGCCGGCTCGACCGCGACCTTCGCGCCCACGAAGCCTGCCTTCATTGCGGGATTCTCGCGCTTCAACGCCTCCAAGGCGCGCACATCGGAGGCGAAGGACGGCGTCGATGTATGCAGGACGGCGAGATCGTAATGGTGCGCCTCGCACGCGATCGCGGAAAGCTCGATCCCATGCGGCGTTGCGTCCACGAGCTTGCTCCCCGGGACCAAGGCAGCGGACTGCGCCAGCCAGGTCGGGTACCAGAATGACCGGATCTCGCGCCGGGCCTGGTAACGCGAGCCGGCGCCACCGTCGAAGCCGTCATAGGCCGGAGCCTGCAGGAACAGGGTTCGCATCATGGGTCCAATCGCATTCCAGCCGTCGCGGCCGGGATAGAACATGTTGTTCTTCGTCCCGTTCGACTGTTACACTCCACAATTGCGGCTCTTGTCTACTACCCAGCTGAGCATGTCCGGTGTGATCGCCCATTATGTGGTCGTATGGATTGTCCACCTCTGCGTCGCCGGGGCGGCGCTGGGCTGCCTCTATCATCTGACTGCCGTCATTCTCGTTCTGCGCTTCCCGCGCGGGCGCAAGGAGGCGGCGGCGCCTTTCCCTCCGGTCACTATCCTGAGACCTCTGCACGGAAACGAGCCCGGCCTGTCCTCGCGGCTTCTCGGTTTGTGTCAGCAGCATTATCCAGGTCGCGTGGACGTCATTTGCGGCGTTCGGGACGAAAGCGACCCCGCGGTCGGAGTGGTGCGTCTCCTGCAAGCGGCCAACCCCTCGTCTGTCGAGCTCAAGATCGACGGCTCCCAGCATGGCTCCAATGGGAAGGTCTCGAACCTGATCAACATGCAGCCGGCGGCGGCGCAGGAGGTGGTCGTGATCACCGACAGCGACATTGTTGTCGACCCGCACTACGTCGGCAGCCTCGTTGCCGAATTGCAGGAGCCGAGTGTGGGCGCGGTGACCTGCGCCTATCACGGCATCGCCGCAGGCGGCATTTTCGCTCAGCTTTCTGCCATGAGCATCAACCTGCAGTTTCTTCCGAGCGTGGTCACGGCGGTGAGCCTGAATGCAGCCCACCCATGCTTTGGCGCGACCGTCGCATTGCATCGGGACGTACTCGCACGAATCGGGGGCTTTCGCGCTTTTGCCAACGAGCTCGCGGACGACTATGCCATTGGCGGCGCGGTGCGGGCGCTTGGCCGCCGGGTGATCGTTTCCCGCTTCACAGTCGGGCATGTTTGCTTCGAACACGAGTTTCGCGCGCTCTGGGCCCGCCAGCTGCGCGCCGCTCGTACCATTCAGAGCATCGATCCCGTCGGTTATGCTGGAACCATATCCATGCATCCGCTCCCGCTTGCGGTGTTTGCCGCCTTGTCCGGGGCGAGCGGATCGTTCCTCCTCGTCGGTGCGGCCGTGATCTGCCGGCTTGCGCTCTGTTGGGCCGTGCAGCGGGCGTTTACGATTGGGTCCCAGCGTTATTGGTTGATCCCGGTGCATGACGCGATTGCGTTTGCAATCTTCGTCACGAGCTTTTTTGGCCGAGAGGTAAAGTGGCGCGGCAAGAGCTACAGCGTTGCGGATGGAGTTCTGACGCAAGTCGCAGCTAAGAACGCGGTGGTCTCGTCAGAGCTCAGAGCAAAGCAGGAATCTCACATCCGCACGTAGCCGGCCTCGCGAAACCAGCGAATCGCGTGCTCGAGGCCTAGCATATACGGCCGTGCCGTAAAGCCGAGTTCACGCTCGGCCTTGCGCGCCGTGAAATACATGTGGTGCTTCGCCATCCGCATCCCATCGACGGTTGCGAGCGGCTCCTTCCCGCTGAGAAGCGCCAGCCCTTCGGCGACATAGGCCACTGGAACGGCCATGGCGTGCGGTATCCGCAGCCGCGGCGGACGGCGTCCAGCCAGCCGGGAGATATCGCCCAGCATCTTGCCGAACGGAACATTCTCACCGCCCAGGATGTAGCGCTCGCCGATTCGACCGTGCTGCAAAGCCGCAAGGTGTCCGGCAGCGACGTCGTCCACATGGACCAGATTGAGCCCCGTATCGACGAAAGCGGGGATGCGCCCGTTGGCCGCCTCCACGATGATTCTGCCGGTCGGTGTCGGCCGCACGTCGCGTGGGCCAACGGGGGTGGACGGATGGACGATGACCGCGGGCAGTCCTTCGTTCGCAACGAGCTGCTCGACCAGCCGCTCGGCTGCGACCTTGCTACGCTTGTACGCGCCTGTGGCTTCGTCCTCGGAAAGCTGCGCGCTCTCGTCCGCCGCATCCCCGTGCGGGTGAAGCGCGAGTGTTGCTACGCTGCTCGTATGGACGATGCGCTCCACTCGCGCGCGCAACGCCTCCTCCATCACGATGCGCGTCCCCCCGACGTTGGTCTTCAGGATTTCCGACGGCCTGCGCGCCCACAAGCGATAATCGGCGGCGACGTGAAAGACATATTGAACGCCAGCCAATGCCGTGCGCACCGAGCTGCGGTCACAGATATCGCCGTCGTAAAACTCCATCTCCAGGCCGGCGAGATGATGGCGCGGGCTCGTTCGCCGGACGATGGTTCGCACCGCAAACCCTGCAGGGCAAAGAACCCTCGCCAGGGCGGATCCGATGAATCCGGTTGCTCCGGTCAGCAAAACCTTTCGCCCGTTGCTCATGATGTCAGGCGTGCGTGTGCAGTCATTTGGAACGCGGCCCTACAACCCACTACGTAATAACCCGGATTGCGCCCGAGCGAAATCCGGGGCGGCGTTTCCGCATGTCGCCGCGATCCATCCGGGCTACCGCGCTTCCGCCTTCCTGGACACAAGCGAGACTGCGCCCGCGGCGGCGGCGAAAGCGCCCAGCAGTCCAATCACGTCGCGAGCCGCTGAGATGAGCTGCCCCGCGCTGGCGTGCAGCGTGCTGTGGCCGGAGCCGGTCAGTACGGCGAGCCGCCAGGCCAGCAGTGAGGATGCGGCCGCAATTCCGATGCTGACGCCGCACGTGCGCGTCACGTTCAACAGCCCTCCCGCCTCACCCGTGAGCCGTGCGGGTGCGGCAGCCACGATCGCGCTGTTGTTGGGCGAGACGAACAGCCCCTGCCCGATGCCGAAAACGGCGAACGCGAGCATCACCAGCGGCAAGCTTTCCTGGGTACCGTCCAGGACGGCGCCGAGCATGACCAGGGCGCCGATGCAGATGAGCATGCCCAAGCCGGTTGGAAGCCGGGCACCGACCTTGTCGTAGAGAACGCCGCCGATCGGCGCGACCACCCCGATCAGCACGGGCACGATGCACAGCCGCAAGCCGGCGGCGAAGATCGAGTCGTGATAGGCGCGCACGAAGATAAACGGCATCAGAAAGAAGAGCCCGAACAGCACCGCGTAGGACAGAAGCCCGGCGATGCTGCCCAGCGAGAAGGCGCGGTCTTCAAACAGCGCAAGATCGATCAACGGCGCGACCGCGCGCCGCTCG
Organism: Xanthobacteraceae bacterium; assembly: GCA_036498105.1. Lineage (GTDB taxonomy): Bacteria > Pseudomonadota > Alphaproteobacteria > Rhizobiales > Xanthobacteraceae > VAZQ01. The sequence continues at coordinate 4,082 of DASXIG010000527.1, forward strand.
GAGCGAATGAACAGCGCCAGCAGGATGATGGCCAGCAAGGCCGCGCCCAGAAGCGGCGCCGATGTCGCCCCCCATGCATGGCCCTCGTTGAGCACCACCATGATGGCGGTCAGCGCAGGCGCGATCAGCAGCGCGCCTTTCCAGTCGAACCGCGCGTCCTCGGGCAGGTCCTTTGTGGGCGGCAGCACGAACCAGCCCATGACCGTGCCCGCGAGCCCCACCGGCACGTTGATCCAGAACACCCATCTCCAATCCAAGAGTTCCAGCAGCAGGCCGCCGATTGCCGGCCCTGCGCTGAGCCCCACCGCCTGGGCGGCGGCCTGGATGCCGAGCGCGCGGCCGCGCAGCTGTGGTCCGGCCGCCGCAACGACAATGGCGACGCTGTTCGAAGACAGGAGCGCGGCGCCGATCCCTTGCAGCACGCGAAAGCCGATGAGTACCGGCAGGTTGGGACTTAATCCGCACAATGCCGAGCCCAGCACGAATAGCAGGAAGCCCCCGGTGTAGAGGAGCTTGCGCCCAAGGATATCCGCAAGGCGGCCGAAGATCGGCAGGAACGCCGCCATGGCGAGAAGATACGCAACGGCCACCCAGCTCACCGTGCTCAGCCGCGCGTCGAATTCCAATTCGAGCCGCGGCAGGAGGAGCTGCGTGATGCTGGAATCGACCTGGCCCATG
>DASXIG010000528.1:0-4820 GCA_036498105.1 Xanthobacteraceae bacterium
CCCGGCGAAGCACCTTGCATGATCTGCGCAGACTGATTGCCGCCGTGCAGCGTGATCACGTCGGTACAGGCCTCGTAACACGCGCGGGCATAGCTCTCGAATGCCGTCGTCCAGAAATCGCGCAGATCGCGGCGCAAATCATGGATGGCGAAGCCTTTGTCGAGGGTATCGACGATCCATTCCGCCTGCAGGATCTCGATACGCCGTTCATTGGTATAGACGCCGTGCTCGGTGATCATGGCGGGTCGGCCGGTCTCGACCGAAGCGCGCGCAGCCAGCAATCCCGCATAGCCCGTCGAGACCGTGTGGTAGACGCGCGCTTCCGGAAGGGGAAATGACAGCGTCGCAACCAAGCCGCCGAACAGGGCGCGCCAGGCCCAGAAGAAATGGAGGAACGACTCGTGCGGCATCTCGCGCGCGTAAAGGTCGCACACCAGGTTCCAGGCAAGGGTCGAATCCAGGAGGTCCGCTGTCCGCCTTTCCTTCACCAGCGGTCCGATGAGTTGCTCGACCTTGCCGAGCTCGCCTAGCCCGCCTCCCGTGCTCAAGAACGCATGGGCAGCCTGATCGAACGCAGCCTGATCGAGTGATGATGGCCGCCGCCAACCACGCCGGCCGTAGGTCTCGCTGAGGTAGAGATGATGCAGCCGGTGCAGGTTCGGCAGAGCGTCGTATTTGGCGACCGGCGGCGGCGGCTCCGGCAGGATCGCTATCACGGAAAACCGCAGCTCCGGCTGACGGCGAATGAGCCCGTGGACCCAGGTCGAGACGCCGCCTGCGACGTGGGGATAGGCCCCTTCGACAATGAGACAGACGTCAGCGATCTGCGCTTTCCGGCTGCGCAAGAGGCGCGCGAGAGGCGATCGAGTCCTCCGAGGCTCGGGACGGACCAGCATGCAGTGTCACCCCGCTCAGGACGCGTCAGGAGTACCAACGGGTGGCGCGCTCGACCAGAGCTTCTTCTTTTCCGCCGCATCGAGGCGGCTCGCGACCGCAGCGGCCTGCGCGCGGATGAAGCTGTTCTTGTTGCGCAGTGCGTCCCGTAATGCCGGACGAAAGTCGGCGTGGTAGCGCCGTCCCAAGACACCAAGGACGCGCTGTTGCTCATCCGTCGAGGTGCCGTGCAGGATAGGACGGAAGCGAGGAACCTCCGCCGCCGGCTCGTGCGACAACCGCCCAGAGCTCAGCTCATCGTGAAGATGCACGATCCGCTCTCGTGCAACGACGCCGGCAATATACTCGTACCAGGAGCGTAATCGGCTCGGCTTGGGACGGTGATGCCGCAACGAGAATGCCAGGTAAGCGCAGCCGAGTCCTCCGATCGGGCCACATGCGAGGCTTGTTGTCATGAGCAGTATCGGAATCGTAATCTCACCACCACGGTGAAGCCGCGCTACCAAAAAGACCAAGGGCACCAGAAGGGTCGCCGCCCACAGAGCAACGAGCGCGCCAACGCTCGCAAGCGGGCTTAACAAGGCAAACAGCAATGCGGCAAGGCTCGCCGCGAACCCAACGAGCGGGACGGTCACGTCGGCGGACTCCACTCGTATTGCGGCGCCCCATTGCTCCGCTTCCGGCATCCCTGCCATGGGAGAACCGGGCGAAGCATGTGCTGAGGGATCCATGCCGGTCATTGCAGGACGACCTGGCGACCAGGCTCAACGGCGGGAGCCGGAACAGGTTCGTCTGCTGCGGCCCCTGCGGGTTCTACCTTCGCTCCTGGCGTTGTGCCGCGTCCGTTCACTGCGGCCCCGGCGGCAGCGTCCCAGCGCGCTGTCAGGCCGAGGCGATCGGCAAGCCGCGACAGTTCCGAGAGCGCCATGGAGAACCTGCGCTCGATGTCCTCGGGGCAATCATCGAGCGAAGCTCCGCCGATCGCAAACATTCCGATCACGCCTTCCTGGCAGTTGCCGTCCACCAGCGGTCCGGCCATGACTCCGCGGCCGGCAAGGATCGCGGTATCGCCAGCACGCCGCGTCGAGAGCACCCGCCGTTCCCTGACGATTGCCTTGAACAGAGCATCTCCTCTCAGAATAGGATTGTGAGCTGCCGGCCGATGATCGTCGGTGGGCTGCAATGCGGGGGCGAGCCCGTCAGCGCGAAGCAGGTGGATGGTAAATTCCGGGCAGCCGGTGATGAGCACCACGAAGCGTGTCAAGCGTTGTGCAAAATCATCCCAGCCCGCATGATTGAGCTCGATCACTGCCTGCGCCATATCGGCGTTGGACAACTGGCCGGCGGCGGCGATCTCGCGCTCGAGCACCTCGATACGCCGCCGCAAGTCGTCGCAGAGAGACGCAACTGCTCCGCACTGCTGGTTGCGTTCGGCGAGTTGCGCTTCGAGCTCGGCCGCGTGCGCGATCTGCCGGCTGCGGATATGGCCGAACACCAGCGCGAAGCAGATCCACGCTATCGGCTCGGCGGCAATCCTGCCGATATAGCTGTAGATGTCCTCGCTCATCAGCTCGGGCGGCAGTCCACCCGCGTATTGCAGTCCGCTTGCGATGACCGCGCATGCAAGACCCCATGCAAGCCCTTTCTGGAGCGTGAGCACCGTTATCGGCAGCCAGAGAAGATTTGGATATGAAGCGCTCGCCGTGTTCGTGAGCCATTGCTTGGCGAGCATGGTTCCGCCGAACAGCAGCGCGAATTCGAGCAGCAGGCGGAATGTTGCAGATCTTCGCGTGCTGCGATCTGGTGCGGGGCCCTCGAGTGCGGGCGCGGCCTCCTTCACCGTCTTCTCCTCGGCATCGACTGCTCGCGGGGCTCGATGATGCTCGCAGTATCCGCTGGCGCACTCGGTTCGTTTTGGGCACCCATGCCGCTGGTCTCGCAGCCGGGCAAGCCCCTGGGCGGACTACCGCCCTGGGTCGGCGCGGCATCGCGTTGGGCGTCGCAAATCAGTGTCCGCGCCGCTGCCTGATCCACCGCCATCATCATGCGTACGAGACGCGCCGCCGCGTTATCGCCCTCCGGCGCGTGGTGAACGCTTGCCTTCCGAAAATATCCGACCCACGATGCTGCTTTGGCAAGGGCCGCCGACTTGTCTCCCGTTGCAACCAGGACATCGAAAAGGACGAACCTCCCAAGGCTGCGTTCCGGGTTGGCAATCTCGTCGAAACGCGCGAGGGCCTCGCGGGCGCCGTACAGGTCGCCCCGTGCAGCGAGCATCAGACCAAGACGCTCGGCATCGTTGGCGGTGATCACCTCTTTGGCAAGCAAGCTGCGCAAGAGTTTCTCCTCGCGGCCGAACGCGCCCGCCAGGCGGTAATGCGCCAGGAGCTCGCTCGCGGTTGGAACGGATGGGGAAAGCTCGAACAGCCGCTCGAGCGTCGCGGTCTCGGCCTCCCCATCCTGGATGTCCCCATAATGCTTCGCCAGCATGGCAACCGCTTCCGCATTGCCGGGGTGACCGGCAACAAATTCCTCCAGGACGCGTGTCGCCGGCTCGATCTGCGCAAATCCCATGTAGAGCTTGTAGAGGTGGATGACTCCGTCGAGGTCGCGTACCCCCGCGCGATAGCGGGCTTGCAGGATCTTGAGCGCTTGCTGATTGTGCCCATCGCGCGCAAGCATGGTCCATTGCTCGCGCTCCCCAGGTACCATGGCGACCCCGGCGACGAGAGCGGCGGCGGCAAGACAAACCATGAGAGCGATGTGGCGAAACATCAGCGCTCGCCCTCCACGCACGCCGCTTCGATCTCGATCGGCGAGCTGGCATCCGCATCGGGGGTGAAGCCAAGGCGGCCGTCATCGCGCACCTCGACCTCATCATCCCACACCGTGTCTTTGGAGTCGCGTGCATACACGTGATAGAGGCCTGGCCGCAGTCCGGCCCACGTCATCTGCCCAATTCCGAAGCCTTTCGCCATGACAGAGAAGCCGCATTCGCGCCGGCGCATGTCGCGGAAGGTCCAGCGGCCCTCGATCAGATAAGGCGCGGGCTCCCGTTCCGCGGTGTCAGCCGAACCAAGGCCATGATCCGCGCTGAGAGCCACGATCGGGTTTTCGAATGCCTCATCCAACGCCACATAGAGCGAAGTTCCTTTACGGCGTTGGCCGATCACCCCGATGCTGCGGGAGAAGTCGACGTTCAATCCCCCGGCATCATCGAAACGCAAGGTCTGCAGCGATCCCCGATGCGCGATCAGCCAGCGTTCGGCCCCAAGCGCCGTGATCTCGGTTGAGAAAAAACCATCCGCGAGGGCGGCATAGTGGGAGGCGAAGATCGGAGTGACTTCGTCCTGCCGGGCGGCGTCGAGATGGTGGCGCACGGCGGCAAGCTGCGCGGGGTGCTCGCCCGCATACATATGATAATAGACGTCGATGGGCTTGAGCCGGCGCGGGCTCTCCGTTCGCTTCACTGTTGCTTCCAGGTGCAGAAAGCCATGCTCGCGGCCGCTCCCATCCGTGATGTAGATGTAGTCATTGGCATTGCCGGCATAGATTTGTCGCTCGCTCCCGACAACGCGCGATAGCGGCGACAAGTAGCTGATCGAGGGAAAGTCCGGATCGAAGCGCGAATCCCCCCCGTTGAGATTGCGCAGCCCGAGCCGGCGTGTGCCCGCGATTGCCGCCTGGAATGGCTCTGCGCCGCCGCTCCAGAGATACAGCGTGGCGTGCTTGCCCTCAGGCGCGAGCTCCTCCGCGGCCAGCACCGATCCGCGGATCTCCTGGTCGAGGTCAAATGGAAAATCGCTGTAGGCGCGCGGGGGATCGTCGCCCGCCACTTTGACGTCGCTTTCGCTGCCCTTGTGCACAAGGCCCGGAAACAGTCTCTGGGCAATGCGCCGCATACGGTCGCCGAGCACGGCCTTCCA
>DASXIG010000529.1:0-2840 GCA_036498105.1 Xanthobacteraceae bacterium
TGGATCGGCCTGGTGCTGGTCCTCATCGTGCTGGTCGGCCGCGAGCGCATCGGGCACGCGACCGCAATGGTGCGCGCGCTGGGGCAACGGGCCGTTCGCCGCCTGCCGCTTCCCGCACTGCGGGTCGCCGTCCCCCCGGCAAAGGGACGCTGACCCCATGTCCGCAACGTCCCCGGTGCTCGCGACCGAAAACCTCGAAAAGCATTTCGGCGGCATTGCCGCGGTCAACGGCGTCTCCCTGGCGATCGAGAAAGGGGCGCGCCATGCCCTGATCGGTCCCAACGGAGCCGGGAAGACGACCGTCATCAATCTCCTCACCGGCGTGCTGCGGCCCACTTCCGGACGCATCCTGCTCGAAGGCGAGGACATCACCGCGCTCGAGACCCATCACCGGGTGCGGCGCGGCCTCGCCCGCACATTTCAGATCAACCAGCTCTTCCTCGACCTCACACCCTTGGAGACCGTCGGGCTTGCGATCTCGGAACGCCTGGGCACGGGGACGCAATGGTGGAGGTTGGCTGGAAGCAAGCCGGAGGTGACCGAGGAAATCGTAGGGATCCTCGGCCGCTTCCACCTGACCGACGTCATGCTCGAGCGCACCGGCACTTTGCCTTATGGCAAGCAGCGCCTGCTCGAGATCGCGCTCGCCATTGCCTGCGGTCCGCGGGTGCTCCTGCTCGACGAGCCTGCCGCCGGGGTGCCCGAGGCCGAGCGGCATGAGATCCTGTCAGCGGTTGCGGCGCTGCCCTCCGACGTGACCGTGCTGCTGATCGAGCACGACATGGACCTGGTGTTCTCGTTCGCCGACCGCATCTCGGTGCTGGTCAATGGCGCCCTGTTTATCGATGGCGCGCCCGACGAAGTCGCGCGCGATCCCCGCGTGAAGGCGGTATATCTGGGCGAATCCCTCAATGCGTGATGTGCTCCGGATCGAGCGGCTGAGCGCGGGCTACGGCGAAGCCATCGTGCTGAGCGAGGTGTCGCTGCTGCTGCACGAGGGCCAATCGCTCGCGCTCCTCGGGCGCAACGGCATGGGCAAGACCACGCTGATTAATTCGGTGGTGGGGGTGACCCGATATAGGGGCGGGGAGATCCGGCTCGACGGCCGCGACATTACCCGGCTGCGCCCGGACCAGCGTGCTCATGCAGGCATCGGCTGGGTGCCGCAGGAGCGCAACATCTTCAAGTCGCTGACCGTGGAAGAAAATCTCACCGCCGTCTCGTGTCCCGGCCCCTGGACGGTGGGGCGAATCTACGAGCTGTTTCCGCGCCTGGCCGAACGCCGGCGCAACCTTGGCAACCAGCTGTCCGGCGGCGAGCAGCAGATGCTGGCCGTGGGGCGCGCCCTCATCCTCAACCCGCGGGTGATCCTGCTCGACGAGCCGCTCGAAGGCCTGGCTCCGATCCTGGTCGAGGAGCTGCTCGCGGCGCTGCGCCGCATCATCCGCGATGAGGGCACGTCCGCGATTCTGGTCGAGCAGAACGCGCAGAAGGTGCTGGGCGTGACCGACCAGGCGGCCATCCTCGAGCGCGGCTGCGTGGTGCACCAGGCGGCGAGCGCCGAGCTCCTGGCCGACCGCGCCGTCCTGGAGAGCTACCTCGGGGTGACCGCGGTGAGCCCGCAGCGCGGGGGCAGGACGCGGCACTGATCGGACGCGAGCGGCCCTGGCTTTGCCTGATGATGGCGCCGTAGGGTGCGCAAAGGCGCGCGCCATCGCGTCCTTCCCACACGGGCAACTCGTCCGCGCGTGCCGTGCGCACGCGAAGGGCGCGGACGCGTGCGCACGCCGCGCAAGAGCGCGCCTTTGCGCACCCTACAGGCTTGGCGGCTTTTTTGGTGTTGACGGCGGCTGCGCCGGCTGCCTTTGCTATGGGCAAAAGCAGTCTCAAGGAGTGCGGCAATGAAACGAACCACCCCCCCGTTCCGCGCCGATCAGGTCGGCAGCCTTCTGCGCCCCGCGGCGCTGAAGGAAGCGCGCGCAAAACGCGAGAAGGGCGAGATTTCCCCGGCCGAGCTCAAGGCGGTCGAGGACCGCGAGATCGAAAAGATCATCGCCAGGCAGGAGCAGATCGGGCTGCAGCTCGCCACCGACGGCGAGTTTCGGCGCTCCTGGTGGCACTTCGATTTTTTCAGCATGCTCGACGGCGTGGAGCTGTACGAGGCCGAGCAAGGCATCCAGTTCCGCGGCGTGCAGACAAAATCGCAGGGCCTACGCATCGTGGGCAAGCTCGGCTTCTCCAACCATCCCATGCTGGAGCATTTCAAGTTCCTGAAATCCCACACCCGGGTGATGCCCAAGATGACCATTCCCGCCCCTCCGGTCCTGCACTTCCGCCTGCCGAAGGACGGCACGAACAAAAAAGTCTATCCCGATCTCGACGGTTTCTTTCACGACCTTGGCGAGACCTACAAGCAGGCCGTGAAGGCGTTCTATGATGCGGGATGCCGTTACCTGCAATTCGACGACACGGTGTGGTCCTATCTCTGCTCGCAGGAAGAGCTGCGCAAGGCGCGCGAGCGCATGTCCAACGTCGAGGAGCTTCAGCCCATCTATGCCCGCGTGATCAACACCGCTCTGCAGGCGAAGCCTGCCGACATGACCATCACCACGCACGTCTGCCGCGGCAACTTTCGCTCGACCTGGATTGCAGAGGGCGGTTACGAGCCGGTCGCGGAGACGCTGCTCGCGAAGGTGAACTACGACGGCTATTTCCTCGAATATGATACCGATCGCGCCGGCGGTTTCGAGCCGCTGCGCTTCCTTCCCAAGGGCAACAAGATCGTGGTGCTCGGCCTCGTCACCTCGAAGAGCGGCACGCTTGAAAAGAGGGAGGAGATC
>DASXIG010000530.1:0-3757 GCA_036498105.1 Xanthobacteraceae bacterium
GAACGTGCTGGCGCGATCCAAGCGGCTTTTCGACGTGAGCGTGCCGGCCGACTTCTCGACCCGACTTCCGGCCGTCCACCGCGCGCTTTATCTGCTTTTCAACGAGGGCTACCACGGCGCGTCCGCAGAATCCGCCGTGCGTGCCGAGCTCTGCCGCGAGGCGATGCGGCTCGCGGCAATTCTACTGGAGCACCCACTCGGCGCGACGCCCACAACTTACGCGCTGTCCGCGCTGATGTGCCTCAACGCCGCTCGCCTGCCCGCGCGCCTCGATGAGGCGGGCAACCTGAGCTCGCTATCCGACCAGGACCGGTCGCTGTGGGACCAGACGCTCGTGCTCGAAGGCATCAAGCTCCTGGAGCTCTCCGCAAGCGGTTCCGAGCTCACGCAGTATCACGTCGAGGCGGCGATTGCGTCGGCGCATTCGACCGCCGCCCGAGCCGATGACACGGATTGGCACGGCATTGTTGCGCTCTACGACACGCTGATGACGATACATCCTTCTCCCGTCGTCGCGCTCAACCGCGCCATCGCGGTCGCGCAGCACCAGGGTCCGGAGCGCGGCCTCGAGGAGATCGCCGCGATCGAGGACTGCGATCGCCTCACCGCCTATCCCTTCTACTCTGCCGCGCTCGGCGAGCTCGAGCTTCGCCGCGGCGGGCACGCGTCCGCCCGTGAGCACTTCCGAACGGCGCTCGCCCTCGCGCGCAACTCGATGGAGCGGCGATTCCTCGAGCAGCGCATGCATGCATGCGAGCGTATGGGCTCACAACAACGGCCCCTCCGTAGGGGCGACGCATTGCGTCGCCCTCCATCCGCATCCTCGGCCGCTGAACGAGGGCAAGGCATTGCCTCGCCCCCACGGCCAGTTGGCCGATGACGCGATCTTTCGACGCCGTCATCGCCGCCATCGATGCGGTCAACGCGCGTGATCCCAATTCAATCGAGCTCGACCGCCGGCGTGAGCCGGCCGAGCTCGTTTATGGGCGGCGCATGAATGAGACGCTTGCCCGCATGGTGCCGGATGCGTCGGAGCACTTGCGCATTGCCGCGCGCGGACAGCACATCGAGCGTTGGACCTCTCCGCGCAAGAGCTACCCGGAGGGGCGCCTCGGTTATCTGAGCTGGCGCAACGAGCTCAAGGAATTCCACGCGCGGCGGGTAGGGGAGATCATGGCCTCCGCCGGCTATCCCGCCGAGGACATCGCGCGCGTTCGCTCGCTCGTCCGCAAGGCGCGTTTGAAACTCGATCGCGAGGCGCAGCTCCTGGAGGACACGGCGTGCGTCGTATTCCTCGAGCACTATCTCTCGGATTTCATCAAGAAGACCGAGGAGGACAAGCTCGCCGGCATTCTGGCCAAGACCTGGAAGAAAATGTCGCCGCTCGGACATGCGCATGCGCGCAAGCTTTCCCTGCCTCCCCAGGTCGCGGCTCTCCTGGGGCAAACCGGTGATGTCTGATACTGCCGTCGAGAAATGCGCCCTCGCGCTGCTGCTCGCCGCGCATGGTGAGCGCAGCAGCGGAGCAATGAACGCGGGGATCGCTCGGCTCGCCGCTGACCTGCGCGGCCGGCACATTGTGCAAGAGGTCGCAATCGGGTTCATCAAAGGCATCCCGACCATAACGGAAAGCGTTCGGGCGCTGCATGCGGACGAGATCCTCGTATATCCACTCTTCTTGGCGGACGGCTATTTTACGCGGACACGCTTGCCGGAATTGCTGCAAGATGCGTCGGCTGCGGATCGGCATCGCAGGGTCCGCATACTGCCTCCGCTGGGACTCCACCCCTCGCTCGCGCCTCTGATCGTCGAGCGACTTGTCGGCACTGCACGCGCCCGGGGGATAGCTCCCGCGCACGCCGCTGTGATCCTCCTGTCCCATGGCTCGCGCACGGATCCCGCTTCGCGCAACGCGGCGGAACTCATCGCCGCGGAAGTGCGGCAGCGCGCGAGCTTCCTGGCAGTTCGCGTGGCGCTGCTCGAGGAGTCTCCCTCCCTGCGTGAGGCCGCGTCGGATCTCTCCGGAGCAATTTTCGTTTTCGGGTTGTTCGCGGGCGAGGGGATGCACGGAGCCGGGGACGCGCCCCGCCTGGTGGAGGAGCTGCGGCGCGCGGACGCCGTTTTTGCGGGCAATGTTGCGAGCCTCGATGGAATTGCGGACCTGATTGCAGCCGCAGTCGCGCGAGCTCGCCTCGCTCCGTAGGGGCGAGGCATGCCTCGCCCTCCGTCGGCATGCGCGGGCTGTGGATGCAGGGCGACGCATGCGTCGCCCCTACGGAAGGTTCAGCGGGTCAAGCCGCCGCGACGTCCCATTGTTTGCGATGCGCCAGTATCTCCGCAAGCTCGTTCGCCGGCCGCGGAGGACCGAACAGGTAGCCCTGCGCCTCGTGACATCCTTCCGCCCGCAGCAGTTGGAGCTGCGCCCGGGTTTCGACGCCTTCGGCGGTGACCCCGATGCCGAGGCTCTTGGCGAGACTGGTCACCGAGCGCACGATTGCGATTGCACTGGAACCTTCGGGGAGATCGTGGACGAAGGAGCGATCGATCTTGATCTTATCGAAGGAGAAGCGATGCAGCGTGCTCAAGCTCGAATAGCCGGTTCCGAAATCGTCCATCGCAATCGCCACGCCGAGGTTCTTCAGCTGGGCGAGATTGGCCGTGCTTGCCGTGTCCTTCTGCAGAAGAACGCTCTCGGTGATCTCCAGCATCAAACGACCCACGGCCAGACCGGATTCGGACAATGCATGCACGATCGTGCGCACCAGCTTGGCGCTCCTCAGCTGCAGGGCCGAAAGGTTCACGGAAACAGTGAGAGGCGTGGGCCACTCGGCGGCGTCCCGGCAGGCCCGGCGCAGCACCCACTCTCCGAGCACGAGAATGAATCCCTTTTCCTCGGCGAGCGAAATGAATTCCGACGGCAATATCAGACCCTGTTCCGGGTGCCACCATCGCAGCAATGCCTCGAAGCCGATGACCTCCTCCGTCACGATGTTGACGATCGGCTGATAGAAGAGTTCGAACTCCTCCATTCTCAGCGCCCGCTCGAGGTCGAGGGCGAGGACACGGCGAGCTTGCAGAGCCTGATCCATTTCGGGGCTGAAATGGCGAACGGTGTGTCGTCCTTCGGCTTTGGCGCGATACATCGCGACGTCGGCCTTTCTCAGAAGCTCGTTGTTATCCAGGCCGTCGGTCGGCGCGACGGAGATGCCAATGCTGGCGCTGATGGAAGCCGGGTGGCCCTCGACCTCCTAGGGTTGGCTCAAGACCCGCACGATCCGGTTTGCGAGAATCTCCGCGTCCTCAGGCCGTTGCAGCCCCACCTGCACGACCGCGAACTCGTCGCCGCCGAAGCGCGCCACCAGGTCCACATCCCGGATGCAACTGCGAACACGCGCGGCCACCTGCATCAGGAGCGCATCGCCGGCGACATGGCCCAGGACGTCGTTGATGCCCTTGAACTGATCGAGATCGATGCAATGCAATGCGATGATCTCGCCGCGGTGAGCGCGTGCGAGCGCGGCTTGCATGAATTCATGGAACAGCATCCGGTTTGGCAGCCCGGTCAGCGCGTCGTGGCGGGCCAGATGCCCGATCTGTTCCTGGATGCGCCAGCGTTCCGTTACATCCTCGTGGGAAGAGACCCAGCCGCCGTCCGGCATGGGTCGATGCCCCACCGCCACCAGGCGACCGTCGCTGAGCTCGACAACGCTGTCGGATGCCTCGCCCGCAGCCACGAGGCTCATGCGACTTTCAACGA
>DASXIG010000531.1:0-3997 GCA_036498105.1 Xanthobacteraceae bacterium
CGGAGCCATCGTCGGCGCCAATTCGCGCAGCTCGCGAATCTTCTCACCCCTGTTTTCAGGGCTGATCGCGCTCCCCCTGATCGTGCTTTACCCGGTCGTGGTGGCCTGGACCGGGATCGGCCCTATCTCGAAGATCGTTTACGCCGCTGCGGCCGGGCTCTTCCCCATCGCGCTCGCGACCGTGTCCGGAATCCGCTCGATCGATTTTCGCTACGCGGAGCTCGCGCGTGCGTTGGGGGCGAGCCGGCGGCAGATTGTTCAGCAGGTGATGCTGCGACTTGCCTTGCCGGCGGTGGTTTCCGGGCTGCGCGTAGGCCTCTCCCTCGTCATCATCAGCGTCGTGCAGAGCGAGATGCTGTCGGCCACGGACGGGCTCGGTTTCTGGATTTCCTACCACCGCTCCCTGTTCAATGTCGGACAGGTCTATTTCGGCATCCTGCTCGTGCTGTTGATGGCGGCGGCCGGCAACTTCGCGCTTTCCGCCTTGGAGCGCCGCTTCGGCCGCCGCCCATCGGTCGTGCAAGCCACGCCCTAAACTTAGAACACCGCCAGGTATTTCAGCAGCGACACGATGCCGATGATGATTACGATTGCGCGCACGATCTGCTTGGCGCGGCCGTCGAGCGGAAGCAGGTTCACAAGATAGAGCACCAGAATGATGACGACGAAAGTGATGAGGACACCGATAAGAACGCTCATTTGCTTCCTCTCTCCTGTCAGATACGCTGCAACGCGGATGCGTATGCCTGCCAACGGTCGAAATATACCTGCGCGGACTCCTCATTGAACCGGATGGCCGCCTGGTCTGCGTCGCGAATCTTGCGCGCAGGCGAGCCGACAAGGATGCTGTTCTCCGGGATGACCTTTCGCTCACCTATCAGCGCGCCCGCTCCGATGACGCAATTGGCTCCTATTTGGGCACCATTCATCAGAATTGCGCCCATGCCAACCAAAGTATTCCTGCCGATCGTGCATCCGTGAAGAACGGCATTGTGGCCAATCGTGCATCCGGGTCCCACCGTGAGGGGGTAACCGGGGTCGGTATGGAGCGTGCAATTATCCTGGACATTGCTTCGCTCGCCGATCTCGATCCACTCATTGTCGCCGCGCAGGACCGCGCCGAACCAGATGCTGGCGCCGGCCTTGACCCTCACCTTGCCGATGATGATCGCGTTTTCCGCCACGTAGCACTGGTCGCGGGGCGCCATGTCGGGCTCCCCCCGCAAGCTGAACAACGGCATCGCCCACTCCGTCCACGGCAACGAACCGGCAACCGCTCGATTTGGCGGTATCACGCGAGCGAGTACAGAAGCTTAGGCGAGCGCACAAGGGAGTTGGCGCTCAGCTCTTCGGTCCTTCGATCCGGGCATGACTGTCACGAAGGATCTCGCGATCATCGATCACGCGACGCGCCTTGAAGTCCGTGCGCGGAATAGAATTGGGTTCGGCCACCTCGACCAGCGTGCGCAACCCCAGCAATGTTTGCATCCTGTGCTCCACTTCGGCGCGGAAACGAGTGATTGCACCTTCGCCTTTCGCCCAGGTCGCGGCATCCGCCTCGACCTGGAGCAGCAGCTCGTCCATGGCCGCCTTTCGGCTGATGATGATGCGGTGCTCGCCGCCGTAGCTCGAAAGCTCGTTGAGCGCGGCATCGATCTCACTCGGGTAGACATTCTCTCCGCGGATCGTGAACATGTCGTCGATGCGGCCAAAAATGCCGAACGGCAGCCGCGGGTAAGTGCGCCCGCAGGGAGTGGCGTCGCAAGTCCATAGGCTGAGATCGCCGGACACGAGGCGGATCATCGGCTGCGACGTGCGTTCCAGGTGCGTATAGACCGGGGTGCCGCGCTCTCCATAAGTCACGCGGCGGAACGTGCACGGGTCGCACAGCTCGGTGTAGACGATGTCCTGCCAGCACAGCATCCCGTCCGTTTCCGCCGAGCCGGCAAGTGTCATCCACGGAGTCATTTCGGCCATCGACCCGCTGTCGATCACCTTCGCGCCGTAGAGCGCTTCGATCCTGGCGCGAACACCGGAGATCGACGCTCCCGGCTCGCCGGAGAAGAACATGATCTTGAGACCAAAGTCGCGCGGATCGAGCTTTTCCTCCTGCGCCACTTGCGCGAGGTGCAGGGCATAGCTGGGCGTTCCGTAAAACGCCGTCGGCCTCATCAAGTGAAGCCACTGCACCAGCCGCGCCGACATTCCGGCCGCGCCGGCGCCAAAAGGAAAGCATTTTGCGCCAAGCCGCTCGGCGCCCGCCAGCGCGCCCCAGCTTCCCATGTACAAAGAAAACACGGCGGCCACGCAGATGATGTCGCCGGGCCGCAAGCCCATGCCCCACATGATGCGCGCGTGGGCATTGGCGATCGCGCGCCAGTCCGACCGTGCGATCGCGAAGGCGGTCGGGCGTCCGGTCGTGCCGCTGGTGCCGTGGATATGAAACACCTCGCTGTCGGGGACGCAGAGGTAATCTCCGAACGGCGGATGGCGAGCCTGCGCGGCGCGCAGGTCGCTCTTCTGGATGACCGGGACGCGTTCGAAATCTTCGAGCGAGCGCAGCTTGCCGGGATGGAATCCGGCCTCATCCCATCTCCGCCGATAGAACGGGGCGTGCTCATAGGCATAGGCGCAAACCACTTTCAGCCGATCGAGGACTGCGCATTCGCGCTCGCCCGGCCGCATGGTCTCCCGGATCGGAAACCAATAACGGCTGTCATGCGAGGGCAGATAGCTCTCGTCGTAGTCCGGCGGGAAGGACCATTGCTCCATGCGCAGCTGACGTCCTCAAACCGGGTATGCGTTCGGCTAGGCGCCGCAGGGGTAGCGACGACATGGCCATACGGCGACGGCGGTGCCGGCTTATTTAAATCCCTCAAGCCCGGAAGCGGTCAACGGCTGCAGCGCCCCTGGAAACTTGGCGTAAACTTTTCAAACAGCATGTGGGGCAATCGCCGTCATGCAGCGGCCAAAATTTTGAGGTGCAATCGGTGAACGCGATGGAGGCTTTGCCATGTCGGTCATTCGAAACGGATATGCCGTACCCGGATCTCGGGGCTTCCTGTTGGCGTTGTTCCCAGCGCTTCTGGCTCTCGCGCTCTTTGATCCGCGGGCGGTCAGCGCTCAGGAGCCGAAGCAAATCAAGCTCACCGACAGGCATGTGCAGGGATACTTAGCCGCGTCCGGGGAGATGGAGAAGCTCTCCTACGGAGGGAACCCGGACCAGCCGGATTCGGCGCTGGAGGCGCGGGCCGAGGATCTTGCCAGAAAAAACGGCTTTGCGAGCCTCGCCGAATTCGACGACGCTTCGATGAATATCGCGATGATCATGTCCGGCATAGACCCGCAGACCAGGAAATTCGCCGAGCCCCCGGAACAGATCAAGCAGCAGATCGCAGCGCTCAAGGCCGATAAATCCGTTCCGGAGCCGCAAAAGAAGGAGAATTTGGCGGAGCTCGAGGCCGCGCTGAAGAGCGCAGAGCCCATTCAGTTCAAGGAAAACATTGCGCTGGTACTGAAGTATTTCGACAGGCTCATGGAACTCATGCAAGAGCAGGGCCCTGCGGATTAGAAGCCGCGGGGTAGACGCCGTGGACAGTGGGCGGTCGCCGGGCTCTCTTCCGCTCCCCAGCCGCCGCGATCTCATGAAAGCGGCGGTGAAGGTCGCAGCGCTCGGCTGCTCCGGCGTGAGTTACACAACCATTGCGCGCGCCAAAGCGCCGGCCAGCGTCGGCGCCGGATCATTCTCCCATATCGACTCGATGCTCCGCGCTGCAACGCATGGAGGGGAACTGCCCGGCGTTGTGGCGCTGGCCGCGACTGACAATGATATCGTCTATGAGGGCGTTTTCGGCATGCGCCGCCTTCATGATCAGCCCCCGATGACGCGCGATACGGTGTTTCGTATCGCCTCGATGGTGAAGTTGATTACTTCGGTTGCGGCACTGCAGCTCGTCGAGCAGGACAAGCTTTCGCTGGATGCTCCGGTGCCCGATAT
>DASXIG010000532.1:0-4023 GCA_036498105.1 Xanthobacteraceae bacterium
GATGGATGTCATAGGGCTCGCCGAGCTCCTCCAGCATCCAGCGCACGATGGACGAGCGCGACGGCGCGGCGTGGTAGAGGGTCAGTTTCGACATTAGTCCTCCTTACAATATTGCAAATGGTCGATGTCCCGGAAGTTGTACCATTCGGGAGCAGGAACTTGCCATCTGGTGCTTATGAGGGCATGAAGGCGCCATCATGAACATCAGAAGCCAGATCAGTTTAGATCCTGAGCTGCAACGCCGCGCGCAAGCCAAGGCCGCCGATCTTGGCATCTCGTTCGCGGAATATGTGCGACGGTTGGTTGTCGTCGTGCGTTAGCTTCAAAACCGATAATTCGCGCCGGCGCGCACGACGTTCATGGTGAAGTGGGCATCGTCGATGATCGGCGGGGGCGGCAGGGTCAGTGCGCTGCTGCGGTTGCCAAAATCCAGATAGAGGTATTCGAGCTTGGCGCTCCAGCCCGGCGCGAACGCGACTTCAATGCCGCTGCCGGCGGTCCATCCATTGCGGGTCTCGTGCAGGCTGAAGGTAGCGAAGGCCGGTCCAGCGGCGGCGACGGCATCCGTCTCAACCCGGGCATAGGCATAGCCGCCGGTCGCATACATCAGCCAGCAGCTCCATGCGAGTCCGAGCCGGCCGCGCACTGTGCCGAACCATGGGACGCTTTGATTGTACGACGCCGTGACCGGGACCGCGCAAAGGCCGCCACTGCAGGGCGTGGCAATGCCGCCTTTCAGGCCGGCCGCCTGGATATCCGCCTCGGCGCCAAGGACCGTGACGCCGTACTGCCAATTGAAGCCGGCTTGGCCGCCGCCGATGGCTCCGGTGAGATAATCGTTGACCGAAGCAAAAGGCAGGACGCCGGCAGAGCTGAAATTGCTCCTGTCGTTGGCAATGCCGCCACCCGCGTTGACGCCGACATAGAACCCGGTCCAACCCATGTAAATCGAGGTATCCGCGGGGATGCGCGCAGGCAATGGCCGCACAGCGCGGTCGGCGCCGAGCGCCGCGCCAGAGATCGCCAGCAGCAAGGCGACAGCAAACAACAATGTGCGCATGGTCGGGCTCCCCGTTGCGCACATCAGGCAGTTCGCCCGATTAACGAGTGGTAAATGCTGCGCGGATTGCTCGCGGAGTGTTGCGGGCGGGATACGCCGATATCAGTTGGTGCGCGGCGCTTTGTGCTCCGCAGGAGCGAGCCATTGGTCGCTTGAAGGGGGCGAGGCATGCCTCGCCCTACCGACACGGCGCACGTCAAGATTTCCCTAGGGGCGCCCCAATGAGTCGCCCATAAAGAGGGCGAGGCGGTGCCTCGCCCTCACCCGCTGGCGCGCGGTGGTCGAACGATGTAGCATTTGCTGCGTTTACCCTGACCCGGATCGCGGCATGGCGTGACCGCCAAGCACAGCTGCGCACGCGACCGGCCTGTTCCGTGGAGGCATCCAGATGACGCACATGCATGCTCTCGTCGGCGCAGAATCCACCAGCCCCCCGGTCATCCGCAAAATCCGCATCGCCGATCTCAAGGATGCGCTGGCGCGCGGCTTCGCGGATTTTTCCGCCATGCCGACGCATGTGGTTTTTCTCTGCCTCATATATCCGATCGTCGGGCTGGTCTTCGCGAGAGTGCTCATCGGATACGACGTGCTCTCGCTCCTTTTCCCGCTTGCCGCCGGGTTTGCGCTGGTGGGCCCATTTGCCGCCCTCGGCTTCTATGAATTAAGCCGCCAACGTGAGCAGGGCCTCAATCCCTCCTGGCAGAATGCTTTCGACGTGCTGCACTCGCCTTCGCGGGGCGCCATTGCCGCCGTGGGAGCCCTGCTGCTGGTGATATTCGTGCTTTGGATCGCCGTGGCGCAGGCGATCTACATTGCCACCTTCGGCTACGAGCCGGCAGCTTCGATGCCAAGTTTCCTTCATCAGGTCTTCACCACGCCGGCGGGCTGGAAGCTCATGATCATCGGTAATGGCGTCGGGTTCCTGTTCGCGCTCGCGGCGCTCATCATCAGCGTGGTCTCGTTTCCGCTGCTGCTCGACCGGGATGTCGGCGCGGTGGAAGCGGTGCTCACTTCGCTGCGCGCGGTCGCGGCCAATCCCGTGCCCATGGCGATCTGGGGCTTGATCGTAGCGGCCTTGCTCGTAATCGGGTCGCTGCCGTTCTTCGTCGGGCTCGCGGTGGTGCTGCCGGTGCTGGGACATGCGACCTGGCACCTGTACCGCAAGGTGGTGGAGCCGGACCTGAGCCCGCGGCCGGAACAGCCGGGTCCGACAAAAAGCCGGCAGCGGCGCTATGCGGCGCAGTTTCCGGCCGCGCTGTTTGGTGGCGAGAGGCAACCGTAGCGGTGGGTTACGCTACAAACTCGGCTCCAAGCAACCGACTTTGCAGCTGACCCACCCTACGGAATACTACCGAATACAGACCGGCTCGGCGGCGAGCTCGCAAATTTCGGTCACGCGGGAAGGAAGATTTCTGTCCCGCGCGGGCTCATAGCCCGCCACCCGCAAGATCCCGCGGGCGGGGCACATCTCGATCGCGCAGCGCGTGAACCAATTGAGCACCGGCGGCACCAGCCAGTTCATGTCGTCGCCAAAACCCTGCTGCGACGACCAGAGCGTTTCGCGTCGGGCGCGACTGCGCGCGGCCGCCTCTTCGCGGGACAGCTTCCAGAACAGGTTCGGCGCCACGCGCGCTTCCCATGGCTCGGTGCCATACAACCAGTCATTGGCCGCTGCGGTGAAGTCGCAATGAGTCGAATAGCCCTCCTCCGTGCGCTCGATGACGCAGCGCTCGCCGCGCCGGAGGCCCGCCACGGTGAAGATCACTGGGCGGGCGATCGGGGTCGTTTCCAGGCGATGTTTCGCCTCCGCGAAATCGCGGCAGTTTTCGAATACCTGGCGCAGCAGATGAGCGGGAGGACAGAATTCTACGCGCCAGGTGCCAAGCGCATTGAGCACGACATCGACAGGCCGCAGCCAGGGCCTCCTGGTCCGCCGGCGCAGGGGGGCCTGGTTGACGGAGATCGCGAAGCGCCCCGGTGCCAACGCCGTTAAGGCCCCGGCATAGCCCGGCCATCCCACGTTGAAGAATTCACCGGCCGGGCCGCGCATGCGCGCGACTTCGAGATGCCGGCCGAGACCGTGAAACGGCCAGTCGAGCGTGCGCGCAAGCCAGGGCCCGCCATCCTGGTCGCGGGCGAGCGCGGTGCAACCCCATTCATACGTCCCGTTGAGGAACCAGATTCCAGGAAAACCAAGCGCCGCGGCAATGGCTTCGATATCAGCTACATAGGGCGAGGCCGAGCGCGCAAGCCATCGCCGGGTGATTGCATCAACGGCGGGAAGCAAGGTCCGCACCGGCGACGGCATTGATGTCAAGCACTCGTCCCGCAGCGCGCGTGCGGGTACGCAGCCGTCGATGGCCTGACGCACGGGTCCGCCCTCGCGAACATCGCGCACGGGGATTTTAACGAGCTCTGTCACAGGCGCGTCATATACCATTTGCCGTTCGCAGGCCATTGGCTACATTTGCCGCACCGTGCGGGGCGCGTCATGCGGAGAAATCAGGTGCATCGGTCCATCGGGAAACTCTGCGGCATCATCGCCATTGCCGCGGTCGCGGCAGCTGCAACGACCTCGGCTGAGGACGACTCTACGTTGATCGGCACGTATACCGAGAACCAGCCGTGCAAAGCCGGCGATCCGGACCCGGGCGTTTCCCGCGTCAAGATCACCCCCACCCAGATCGACTCGGTGTTCGGGCTTTGCAACATTCTTCAAACCAAGCGGGAAGGCAACACTTATGCGATGCACGTCGAATGCCCGGGGCCGGGCGGCAGCCAGATGCTGGGCGATGTCACGTTCACCCCGCGCGAAGACAAGACCATCGACTTTTCGGATCAGGACCAGACCTACAAGGCACAGCTCTATAAGTGCCCGTGATGATTTGTAGGGCGGATTAGCGTAGCGTGAAACACGGCGGCAGGGGTCGTGATAGAACTGCGCCGCCTGGGGTTATGGATTC
>DASXIG010000533.1:0-18952 GCA_036498105.1 Xanthobacteraceae bacterium
GAGCGACATCGCGCAGCCTACGCCATACAACACGTATCTGATCGACGGCCTGCCGCCGGGTCCGATCGCCAATCCCGGGCGCGGCGCGATCGAGGCTGCGGCCAATCCGGCGCGCACGAAGGAGCTCTACTTCGTAGCCGACGGGACCGGCGGTCATGCTTTTGCAGAAACCTATGAGCAGCATCTGAAAAATGTGGCGCGGTTGCGGGTGATTGAGCATGATCAGAGGGGCGAGGCTCCATCGCAGGATTCCTCCTCTGCCGCGCGTCGAGCGCCGGCGTCCCCAGCGCCAATCTCACGCGCCAAACGCAGCGCCAGCGGCTCGCCAAAAGCCGCCGGTACGTCGGCCCAATAAGTTTCAAGGCATCGTCAACCGTGCCCCTATCGAGCATGACCGGGTTCGCGCGCGCCCACGGCGTGTGCGGCGTCTATAGTTGGACCTGGGAACTGAAGTCGCTAAACGCAAAAGGGCTCGATCTTCGACTGCGGCTGCCGCCGGGCTGGGACGCGATCGAGGGGCCGGTCCGCAATGCGGGCACGCAGGTGCTCGCGCGTGGAACGGTATATGGGACCTTGTCCATCGAGCGCCAAGGCGCCGCACCGGTGGTGCGGATCAATGAAGGGGCGCTGGCAGCCGTGCTTGCAAGCATCAGAGGTCTCGCGGGCCAGCTGCAAGCCGCCGAGCCGCGGCTTGACGGTATCCTCTCGCTGAAGGGGGTGATGGAGATTACGGAGCAGGAGGAGCGCGAGGAGGATCGCGTCCCCGCCGAGGTGGCTGTCATCGCGGGATTTGCGCGAACCGCCGCCGATCTCGCTAGCATGCGCCGCCATGAAGGCGAGGCTCTGCTGCGCGTGCTGTCCCAGCGCATAGGTGAAATACAGGCTCTGATCGCTCGCGCGGACAGCGCACCCGGTCGCCGCCCCGAGGCCATCAAAGCACGGTTGGCAGAGCAGATCGCGATGCTGCTCGAAGCATCGAACCGGTTCGATCCCGATCGGCTGCACCAGGAAGCCATCTTGATCGCCAGCAAAGCCGATATCCGCGAGGAGCTCGACCGCCTCGTCTCTCACGTCGCCCAGGTGCAAAAACTGCTCGCAGATGGAGGCGCGGTCGGCCGCCGACTCGATTTTCTGTCGCAAGAGCTCAACCGCGAAGCAAATACACTGTGCTCCAAGTCCAACGACGTGGAGTTGACCAATATCGGGGTGGAGCTCAAAACCGTAGTCGAGCAGTTCCGCGAGCAGGTACAGAATCTAGAATGACTCGCGTTGTCCCATGGCGTTGGCAAAAGCCCGCGCGAGGACGACAAAACCCTGCACCGATATCTCCTCGGCGCGTGCCGTGGGCTCGATGCCCGCGGCAGCAAGCAAGGGCAAGGGATCGGCCGGAAGAGCCTTGAGGCTTTGTCGCAGCATTTTGCGCCGCTGCCCGAACGCGGCCCCGGTAACGCGATCGAGCGCACGGAGATCGCAGGCAAGCGGCCTTTGACGCGGGACCAGGCTGACCAGAGACGAGGTGACCTTGGGCGGCGGCACGAATGCCGTGGGGGGGATATCGAACAGAATGCGCGCTTCGCAGCGCGACGCCGCCAGTACTGACAGCCGTCCATAGCTCTTGCCGCCTGGGCAGGCGGCGATGCGATCTGCCACCTCGCGCTGGAACATGAGCACAAGCCGGTCGTACCAAGGCGGCCATGGTTCGACGGTCAACCATCTGACGAGCAAAGCTGATGCGATGTTATAGGGCAGATTTGCAACCACGCGGGCGGGGGCTCCTTGCAGCAGCGCGCGCGGGTCGACTTCGAGCGCATCGCCGGCAACGATTTCGAGCCGGCCCGGGTTTCGCCTGGCTATCTCTTCCAGGGCTCCAACAGCACGGGAATCGCGCTCGATCGCAACGACTCTGCGTGCGCCATGGGCGAGCAATGCGCGGGTAAGTCCGCCCGGGCCTGGACCGATCTCTATGACGTCCACGTCGGCCAGCGGACCAGCGGACCGTGCGATGCGGCTGAGGAGGTTGAAATCAAGAAGGAAATTCTGACCGAGCGATTTTTTAGCTCTGAGATCGTAGCGGCGGATAACCTCCCGCAACGGCGGAAGATCGTCAATGGCGGTCATGCCGGAGCGGTGGCGATATGCGGCTCGGCTTTACGGGCCAAGCGCGACGCCAGCCGAAGCGCGGCGATGAGGCTGCCCGGATCGGCGCGACCCGTGCCGACAATGTCGAAGGCGGTGCCATGATCGGGCGAGGTGCGCACGAACGGCAGGCCCAACGTGACATTGACGGCATGATCAAACGCGAGCGTCTTGATCGGGATCAGCGCCTGGTCGTGATACATCGCTAGTGCGACATCGTAGCCGGCTCTGGCCTCGCGGTGAAAGAGCGAGTCGGCGGGGAGGGGGCCGATCGCATCTATGCCCTCGGCTTTGAGGCGCTCGACCGCGGGACGGACGATCGTGAGATCCTCATCGCCCAAGGCACCATGCTCGCCGGCATGCGGGTTGAGGCCTGCCACGGCAAGCCGGGGGCGTGGCATGCCGAATCGATTCCGAAGATCCCGCGCCACGATGCGCCCCGTCTTCAGGATGAGTTCCGCGGTGAGGCTCGGGGCAACCTCCTTCAAGGGCAGATGGATGGTGACAGGCACAACCGCCAGCTCCGGCGACCACAGCATCATCACGGGATGCACCGGGATGCCCGTCGCTTCGGCCGCCAGTCGGGCCAGGTACTCGGTATGGCCAGGTTCGGCAAACCCGGAACGGTAGAGGATGTTCTTGGCGATAGGGTTGGTTACGATGGCTGCGGCGGCCCCGATGCCGACGTCCGCCACTGCGCGGCGGATCGCAGCCAGCACCGCCGGGGCGCTGGACTGGTCGGGTCGGCCGGGCTCGGCGCTGATGCTCACTCCGATGTCGACAATGGGAAGCGCATTGCGGAAGGCTGCGGGCGCCGCCGATGGCTCGACAACGGAAATGGTCACGTCGGAGGCGATCTCCCCTGCCCGCGCTCTGATGAAGGTGGGATCCGCCAGAAGATAGAAGGGTGCCAGCCCAAGCTCGGCGCGCCGGCGCCAAGCGGCAAACGTGATGTCGGGTCCGATCCCGGCCGGCTCCCCCAGCGTCAAAGCCAAAGGACGGGGCATTCCGCGTTACTTGAATTCCTGGCCGCAGGACACTTCGCCGGTGCCCGGGCGTTGGCACATCGTGGTGCGGCGGACTTCATTGAGATACCGCTTCGATAGCTGCTCATAGCGTTCGGCCACCAGGGCCTCGCGCGCGCGCCGCTTCCCCGGCATGTTCTCGGCCGCAGACTCTTTCTTCCCGCATATGGCGAACATCTCGATCCCGAGCTTGGTCGTCTCTGGCGGGGTGAGCTTGCCGATCTCGATGCCGTCAAGCACCTTGCGAATCTCGGGCTGAAGATCGGCTGAGCTGCGGATGACCGGCTCGCGGATTGCCACGTCCTTGAGTTCCCGCGCGAATGCAAGACCTGCGTCACAGTTTTGGAACCGCCCGCGCAGCGATTCGGCATCCCGGCGGCGTGCCTCGATGAAGCTTTCCGGCGAGCCCGGTGGAATGAGGATCAGGATGGGACGCAATGTGTAATCATAGCCCACGCTGTCTTCGGGCTTGTTCTCGGTCACCGAGACGGTCTCTTTCTCGCCGATCTGAAGGCTCGATGAATAGCGCCCGCGCACGAGCTGGGGCCAGGTGATGTCCGCTTTGATCCGGTGCTTGAGCGTCGCCGGGTTGATCCCGGATTTTGCGAGCAATTCGGTCAGCTGATCCGGGGTGAGACGCATCCGGCTCGCCATGCCTGCGAACGCGCTGTCCACCTCGGTACTGCTGACCTCGAACCCGAGTCGTTTGCCTTCCTTGACCTTGAGCTTCTCGGTTATCAGCTCGTCGATCACTTCCTGGCGCGCAGGCATCTTGTGGGTGGACAGTTGATCGAGCTTTGACCGCTGCTCGATGTCCAGCGCAGTGATCGGCTCTCCCGCGACTATGACGACGATGACGGCCGGCTGCGCTTGCTGTTGGGGCTCGGCCGCACCCGGGATCGTGAAAGTCATGCTCATCAGCATTGCCGCTGATAGATGACCGCAGTGCATGATAAGACTTCGTAACATAAGTACCCCGTTCACGCGCCTTTCCCCGGCGCTTGCGTTTTCCTCACCCGCGGTCCTGCTCGCTTTCTCTTTTTCCAGCTCTGCCTCGTGCGGATCCTTGCAGCGTTCAATGCGATGCCCCTGAAATCGCTTGCGTGCCGCTGCCAAGCGAAGACGGGCTCTGATTGCTGGTACTTCCACCCAATGTGCGCAATGTGATCTGCATCATGAAGGTGTGGTTTGTCGAAACGCTGCCGCTGTAGGCGTAGCTAGTAATATAATTCAGGGCCAAGATGAGGCAGTCGTCGATATACCCGAGACCAACCTGGGTTTGGCTCACGCTGCGTGCGATCAGGTCGTACTGCGCCGCGCCGAGCAGAACCCAATTCTCCGTGACTTTCAATCTTGCGCTGCCAAGAATGCCCTCGCGCCGATTGAGAAAACCGATCTCGGGCTGGGCGGCATAATCGCCGTACATGATTTGGGTGGTCCAACGCCCGAAGCTGGCCGTGGCCTCGAGCTCGGTACGTTTCAAAGTAAAATCGCTCTCGCCGAAGCGGAACCGGGAAGTGAGCGTCAAGATTGCGCTGGGCTGATACGATGCGCGTGCCACATAGTCGGAGCGCGATGTGTCGAGGCCGGTATCGATGCCCGTATTCGTCGTGCCGCCCAGGGCAAACGAATTCTGTCCATACAGCTGATATGACTGCCCGAACAGGACATTTACATTGCCGCCGCGATTGAATTGAGCGGTGTATTCCACGCCCACATTGGCGCGGCCGCCTCCTTCCACGCGATCCCAGCCGGAGAATTTGTCTACCTTGAACAGATTCGAATCGTCGAAGATCAAGCTTTGCGCGTCCTCATTCGGGAAGGCTCCCACTTTTGTCTCGTTCGGCCGGAAGATGAGCTGGGCGATCGGTTGAACCGTCTGCGTCCCCCATGGCTGCACGTTGATGAGCGGATAGCGGTATTCGAGCCCGGCTGTCGGCATCACGCGTCCGATATCGCTTTGCCCGGGCTGAATGTAGTTGGACACGCCGGGCTGGTTGGTGACGTCGATGTTGGCCACGTCTCCCCGCACGCTCACAAATGGAATGAAGAGTTCGCCCAACGGATCCACTATCGTGCGGCGCCATGACAGGTCACTGGAAAGCCGGTTGTAATTGCCGGGAACTCCGCGCAGCAGGCAGTTGCTCGAATTCTTGACCGCGGGATCGGCGTTGGTCAGGGCGCAGGAATTGTTGGCGAGAGCCAGTGTGGAGATCGGATCAAAACTCGCGTTCTGCCTGGAGAGGCTGGTGAAATTGCTGCGCAGCTCAACTTCTCCCGAGAGTACCGGGTCCTTGGCAACATAGTCATGGTCCACGACCGGATGCACTATCGGCAATTGCGTCTGATCGTCCGCGGTCGAAAACCCGTAAAAATAAAGCGCTCGCGCTTCGAAATAGCTGGTCTCGCCGCGTCCCGCAATGTAAGCCTGCGAGAGTGCAAAATCCGGCACCAGCTTGAGCAGAGTGGCTGCTTGCAGGTTATTGACCATCCCGTAGTCATAAAAGAAGTTCTTGTCGGACAGTACCGTGCCATCCCAGCCCCAGACCCACTGGTCTCCGAGCTTGAATTGCCCTGAGGACTCCACGCTGCCGCGAAAAACGCGATCTCCCGGGGTATCGGTCGGAAACACGCTTCGGTCAAGCTGGAAGATGCCGGTCGCGCGAATCGAGTAGGAACCCTCCATCAGCCGCTGGCGCCACTCGCCCTGCAACAGCGGGCCCTGCCTGGAAGTGATCTCGGGCGTGAACGTCACATCGTAATCGGGAGCAAGCGCGATGTAGTAGGGAACGGCTATGCCAAAGCCGTAAACCGAGCTCGTGCTGTAGGACGGTATCAAAAACCCGGTCTTGCGTTTCACGGTCGGATCAGGCGCGGAGAAATAGGGTACATAGGCGAGGGGAACACCGCCCATTTCCAGGACCGCATTTTCGAAATACATCATCTTTTCCGCCTGATCGTGGACGATGCGCTCCGCCTGGACCTGCCACTTTGGCGGTTTCGTCGGATCGTCCCTGCATGGCTCGCAGGCGGTATAGACGCCGCTGTGAAACACCGTGAAATTTGATCCCGAGCGTTCCGCCCGGGTAGCGGCGAATCGGGTCTGCTCGGGAGCATCAGCCCGTAGCGAGTCGACGAAGCCATCGCGAAGGTCGTCGCTCAGGTCCATGATCTCGCCGTAGGTGACGGTGCCGTCGGGCTGGGTCAGCCTGACGTTTCCCTCGGCGTGCAAGCGCTTGGTTTTTTGATCATAGATCACGCGGTCGGCTTCGAGAGTGGAGGCGCCATAATAGAGCTGGACGTTTCCGACCGCGGAAACGCGCTCGTTGGAATAGTCGTAGTTGATCTCCTGGGCGCGCACCAGCATCTGATCCTGACCGCCGCTGGGCGCGGTTCTGGGTATTGGTTTCTCGCGCGGAGGAAATGCCAGCAGCTGAGCGAGCGACGGCGTTGTCACGAGGCAGCCTGTGAGCAATGCCAGGGCGAAAACGGCGACCAAGGCTCGGCCGTTCATGCAAGCGTGCCGGCCACGAGTGAGGACGGTGAGCGGCGCCATCACCCGTCCTCTTGATAGAGCATCGCAAGGAGTCCCGTGACACCGCCTATCGCGGCCGGCAGTCCGGCCGCGGCGGTAGGAGCCATCATTCCGGCTTTGCTCAGGTCTCCGGTTATCTTCGCCAGGACGTACAGGAAAAAGCCCGCTGAAATGCCTCCGAGCACGATCTTCTGCACACCGCCCATGCGAAAGAACCGCAGGCTCACCGCGGCAGCAAGAAGCACCATGGCGAGCAGATAAAATGGCTGCGCCAGCAGCTGATAGTACTGCAATCGATAGCCGGAGGCTGCCAAGCCCGCGTTTTCGGCGGCATCGATGTAGGAGGCAAGGCTCCAAAACGGCACGGTTTCAGGCGTTGCGAAACTCTCCCCGACCTGGGCCGGCGTGAGGGTCGTTTTGATGCGAAACACGTCTCGCTCGGTGGGCGCGATGCCGCTGACGTAGAATCGTGCCCCTTCAAGGCGCCAATATCCGTGCTCCAGCGAAGCAGTCTTGGCCTCGATGCGATCCTGGAAAGTCCCCGACGGGTCGAACCGAAACAAGGTCACCCCGCTCAGCTGAAGGCCCTGCTGATGACTCGACCTTGCATTGAGGACGGCCTGGCCTTCGTCGTTGCGCAGGCGCAACCAGAAACCTGAAGTCGCACTGCCGAATCCGCGCTCGTATCCGAACAGGTCAGCCTCCAGGCGGCTTGATTGCTCGCGCAGGATCGCCGAGATCGGGTTGTAGACCGCTGTCATGAACGCGCCGATCAAGAGCGCCAGCGCCATCGCCGGCGCGGTGAATTGCCAGGCGGAAATTCCGGCCGACCTGGCAACCACGAGCTCCAGACGGCGCGACAGGTTCAAGTAGCAGAACATGCCTCCGACCAGGACCGTGAACGGCAGTACCCGCTCCGTGATGAAGGGCACGCGGAAGAGCGTAATCTTGGCGATGAGAAGCGCGGAAGTATCCGGGATGTCGCCGCTGCGCCGCATCATCTCGAGAAAGTCGATCATGGCGGTGAGCAGCAGGGTACCCGCGAACATGGCCAGCACAGCCGACAGGAACCGCAGTCCGAAATAGCGCGAGAGGGTTCCCGTGATCACGGCGTTTGTCCGATCGCGGCGGTTCTGCGCCGGTTGAGGCGCTCGGTCATGGCGGCGATAAAGTCCATGACCACGGCTGGAGGCTCTATGATCACGCCGCGTGAAATCGCCCAGTATCCCATCACAAAGCTGGCCGCGAGGCCGATGTAAGGAAGCACGAGCGCAACAGGCGTGTGCACCCCTGCAATCATTCCTACGAAACCCAGCCCGCGTAATGCCGCCACTGCTCCTGCCGCACCGAGCAATGAGAGGGTGCGGCCCTGACGTGTCGTGCGGGGCGCGCCCAGGTAGGCATAGCTCAGCACGACAAAGGCGAGCGGATAAAGCGGAGCGGTGACGCGGTCGTGGAACTCCGCACGGACTTGGCTGGGTTGGTCGGCAAAGGGCGTGTCGGTGCCCTCCGGATCGTAGAGCTCCCAGAGATATCGCTCGCGCACCGAATACTTGATGCTTTGCGTGGCGTTGGAAAGCCGGGACAGGTCGAAGCCGTAGCTCTCGAACAGGACCAGCGCAGGGTCGCGCTGTCCGACCTCGTGCCGCTGGACGCTCCCGTTCTGCAGCACCAGGAAGGTGCCGCGCTGATTCTTTACGATGTTGCCGGTCTCGGCCAGGACCGTTACCCGCTCCTTCGGACTGCGCTGGTCGTCGATCAGGATGCCCAGCAACTGGCCATTGGGCTGCCGCTCCCGGATGTGCAGCGTCAGGTTCTGTTCCAGTCTCGTAAATCGGCCCGGCAGGATCACGTTGCTGACGAGGTCGGCGCGCACCTCGGTGGCCCAGAGACGCAATTCGCGCAGTCCCCACGGGGAAACATAGGTGCTGATCACGGCCACCAGCAGGGAGACGACCGCTCCGGCCGCAAGGAACGGTCGAAACACCACTGAAGGAGGCATTCCGGCTGCGTTCATGACGATGAGCTCGGAGTCATTGCCGAGCTTATTGAGCACGTGCGAGACCGCGATCATCAGCGCAATCGGCGCGATGATCTGGACCAGGAGCGGAATAATCAGGCCGGTAATTCCGATGAATACAAAAATGCTCTGGCCCTGGTTGGTCATCAGATCGATATCGCGCAAAGCCTGCGTTATCCACATCAACGCAGTCACGCTTGCGCAAATGACCAGGAACGCGCCCAACGTGGTACGGAATATGTAGCGGCCAATCGAGCCCATCCGACTACGCGTCCCCGCCCGCGACAAAAACCCAGCGCGCGCGGGGGCCCCAATGCCCCGCGATAGCGCCGGTTCAGTAGCCCCCTCCAGGCTCTCCTTGATCAGCCAACAAAGTGTCCTCGACAAGGCAAAGCCATTGAGCATGCACAACAAATCGTTAAAGCCGGCCCGGCCGAAGGTTCCGCCGAACGGGAGCTTATGGCGGCAACGGCGGTTGCACGCGGCCCCTGAGCGCCATATCAGTCCCCCCGCTTGCAACGTTCATTCCTCCTTCGAAGCGCAGGGGTTCCATGTCCCGCACGCTGAAGCTTGAATTCGCCGCGTTGAGCGAGAGCGTCAAAGGCGTTCTCATCCTGTTCTGCGACGAGGACGTCAAATTGGGGTCATCTGCCCGCAAGAAGCTAAATCCGACCGGCAATTTGGTCTCGCGTGCGGCGGCTGCGGATGGATTCAAGGGCAAAAACGGCTCGATTCTCGATATCCTAGCGCCCGCAGGCTTGGACGTTTCACGCCTCATCATCATCGGGGTGGGGAAGGGCCGAGATCTCAAACCATCCGACTTCGTAAAGCTGGGCGGATCGGCGATGGGCAGGATTCCGGCGTCGGCGGATGCGGCAACCCTGCTCGTTGATCTCCCGGCTGGGCCCGTCAAGCCTCAGCGAGTCGCTGAGATTGCGCTCGGGGTGCAACTGCGCGCGTATGCGTTCGAGCGCTACAAGACCAAGCGAAAGGAGGACGAGCAGGAGCAACGGGGGCAAGTCAGGGTCACGATTGCGGCATCCGATGTGGCCGCTGTGAAAAAAGCCTTCAGCGCCAGCGGCAGGGTAGCAGAAGGCGTCCTCATGGCCCGCGATCTCGTTAATGAGCCTGGCAACGTGCTCTATCCGCAGGAGTTTGCCCGCCGCTGCGGAAGCCTGAAAAAGCATGGCGTCACGGTCGAAGTGCTCGATCCCGCGCAGATGAAGAAGCTCGGCATGAATGCCCTGCTGGCGGTCGGTCAAGGGTCGGAGCACGAGAGCCGGACCGTGATTATGCGCTGGAATGGTGGCAAACGCGGGGTTCCTCCGATCGCGTTTATCGGCAAGGGCGTCTGCTTTGATACGGGTGGCATCTCGATCAAACCAGCCTCCGGCATGGAGGACATGAAGGGCGACATGGCCGGAGCGGCATGCGTGGTCGGTCTCATGCATGCGCTCGCCGCGCGCAGGGCAAAGGTCAATGCCGTCGGTGCAATCGGGCTGGTGGAGAACATGCCCAGCGGCACCGCCCAGCGCCCGGGTGACGTCGTCACCACCATGTCGGGGCAGACGATCGAGATTATCAATACCGATGCGGAGGGGCGGTTGGTCCTGTCCGACCTCCTGCACTACGTCAACACGCGTTTCAAACCCGGAATCATGATCGACCTCGCCACTCTGACCGGCGCCATAATTGTCGCCCTGGGACAGGAGTATGCCGGGCTCTTTGCCAACGACGATAAGCTGGCGCAGCGGCTCGAGCAGGCGGGGCGCGAAACCGGAGAGCGGGTTTGGCGCATGCCGCTTGGACCGGAATACGACAAGATGATCGATTCAAAATTTGCCGACATGAAGAATACCGGCGGCCGGCACGGGGGCGCCATCACAGCAGCGCAGTTGCTGCAGCGCTTCGTCGGCAAGACGCCTTGGGCGCATCTCGACATCGCAGGGACCGCGATGGGCTCGCCGCAAACCGACATCAACAGGAGCTGGGGCTCGGGATTCGGGGTGCGATTACTGAACGAGCTCGTCGCCGAGCACTATGAGCAACAGTGATGGAGATGCTGTTCTACCATCTGCACCAGCCGCTCGATCGCGTACTGCCGGCGTTGCTGGAAAAATCCATCGAACGCGGCTGGCGCGCGGTGGTGCAGGCCCCTTCGGAAGAACGCATTGACGCCCTCGACGCGCAGCTGTGGACGTTTCGGGACGAGAGCTTCCTTCCGCACGGCACCTGGCGCGAAGCGCACGCGGGTGACCAACCCATTCTTCTGACCATTCATGCCGATAATCCCAACCTTGCAGCGATACGCTTTCTCGTTGACGGCGCGCCGGTACCGCCGGACGCCGGAGCGTACGAGAGAATCGTGCTGCTGTTCGACGGCTCGGACCCCGATGCGGTGGCGGCTGCCCGCGAGCGCTGGCGCGAGGCGAAGGCGCACGCTTTCGACGTCACATATTGGCAGGCGGACGAGCAAGGGCGCTGGAAGCGAGTCGTTTAGGCCGCCGCTCCGTGCAGCCATCAGCCCCGAACGCGCTCCACGGACGAAAAAGCCTCGAGGCCTGCGCCTCGAGGCTCTTGCGTAGCTGATGCAGTGTTAGCTGGTCGTCCGCAGATCGGTTATTTCGTGGCGGCCGCGTAGGCGTAAGGAGCCTTGCCACCCAGGAAGTCGAACTTGTAGTTCAGGCCCCACTTGAAGGTGTGCTCGTACAGGCTCACCCGGTTGGGATTGACGACGAGGAAAGGAGTTCCGGTGGTGGAGACTTGCGGCGGATTGAAGAAGTCCTTGTCCTTGAATTGCATGAAGATGTACTCGGACTTGATCGACCAGCCGTAGCCGAGCGCATATGCCGTGCCGGCGCCAACGGCGTAGCCGAACATCGTTTTCCTGTCGTGAGCGCTGGGCACGCCGGAGGCAGTGATGACCCCCGCACCAGGGCACACGCCGGGCGCCGGACATGCCTGCCAGCCGGTTTCTTCCACGCCCGCCCAGGCAGCGCCGCCTGTTACGTAGAGCAGCCACTTGTCCCAGGCGTAGCCGAGGCGGCCGCGCAAAGTGCTCGTCCAGCGCACGTTTGTCTGGTTGACGAATGACGGGTTGAAGGCGGGCGGAAGGTCGAAGGATTGTCCCGAGAGGCTGGCGGCTTCGCCATCGCCCTCGATGCCGAGCACCCACACTCCCCATTGAACCTGGCAACCGACCTCGCCGCCACCGCTCAGCCCATTCACGTTGAACTGCGGAGTGATGTCCCCACTAGGTGCCAGAACCACCGTTCCAGGAACCGCGCCCGCGGTAAGTGCGCCCGGCGGGGAGAAAACCTTGCTCTTGCCGGTGTCGTAGCCGATCTTCGGGCCGATGTAGCAGCCGGTCCAGGAGAAGACTGGAGCAGGAGGCGCACGCCTCACCGGCATATCAGCCGCAATCGCAGGCACGCCCAGTGCGACCAGCGCTGCGGTCCCAAGTAGAAACTTTTTCATTTGAACCCCCCGTTCAGGAATTGAGTGCGCCATTCTTAACAGGTTGCAACGGCTTTGGCTGTGATATTTGCGCCACGTTGAATACTATTTGACGTTTCACCAGAGCATCAGTGAACCACCGATGACTCCAGCCCAGATCCTGAAAGCAGCCGAAAACATTGGACTTTTTTGACGGACTTGGCGCGGCATGGCGCGCGCCAATCGGCTCGGACGGGGATCGTGTGCGCATAGACTGCCTGTAGTGGCTCATTCCCCACACGACACTGGCACCCCGTAAAGTGGCCTCGATACGTCCTTCCCCCACTTCGTTGCCGAATCGGACCGCCGTTCTGTTCGAGCGCGGCGGCGCGAAGCAACTGAGTTCCGGGGTTGCTGGAATCGTGGAACCGATTCGCGCCATGGATTGTCCTATTGATCAAAGACGTGATACCGGCGCAAAATCAGCCTATGAGCCGGCCTGTCATGGAAACCTCGCCGCGGGCAATGCAGCAACCAAATCTTGTGGGCGCATGCGCGACCGCAATCGTCGTGATTGCCTTCCTTCTGGGCGCCTGCTCCGCCGACCTTAGTCTCAACAATCTTACCCCGGGTCCCAAGCCGGAAGCCTCGCCGAAGACTTCGGGCGGCTCCACGCAGGCCTGGGGCAGGAGCAGCTCCGGTACCGTCACGACCGCGGACATCGTTGGACCGGAAGGGCAGTGTGGTCTGCGGCCCCAACCTGCGCCAGCCGGAACTGCGGCGGGACAGGCGCAAACCGAGCCGCTGACGCCGGGCGGCATCTCATTGCAAATGACGGAATGCGAGGTGGTGCATCGGGCCGGCCCGGTCGAGAAGATGGAACTCGGCGCCAATGCACGCGGCGAGCGCTCCCTCGTGCTCACATATCTTGCCGGTCCTTGGCCGGGCGTGTACCGGTTTACGGGGGGACGTCTTGTCTCGATCGAGCGAGCTCCCACGCTGCCGGCGGCGCCGGAAGCGCCAGGCAAGACGACGAGTCGCGTCAGAAAGCCCCCCGGAAGCTGAGGCTCGATTGTGTCCCGCCGAGGGGAAACCATTCTTGCGGCTAAGCCTGCTTAGATAGGGGGTAGAACGGCTTGGCCCTGCGCGGAAAGGTCGTCTCCCGGCCTAGAATCGAAATGCCGGTCTCGGCGAGTGCAAGGCACAGAGGCAAGGCGAATAAGAGAGAGCAGAAATGTGCGTTCCAGGATGCCAGGAGACGGTCCGACTTGCGCTATCGCGGCGCCGATTCTTCAAAGGAGCAATTGCCGCAGGATGCGCCGCGCCGGTGGCCTCCAAGAATCTGGCCGCCGCTCCCCTAAGCAGCGTCACGGCAGTGGTTGACCTCACCCATACTATGTCAGCGGATTTTCCGACATTCTTCGGGGTGCCTGGAATCGAGATGGAAAAGAAATTCGATTTCCAGAAGGACGGGTTTAATCTTTACTGGTGGCGCATTATCGAGCATGCCGGCACGCATCTGGATGCACCAATCCATTTTTCCGAGAACGCCGCGAGCGCCGATGCCATACCGGTCGGCACTCTGGTGACGCCGCTTGCGGTCCTGGACGTCTCAGCCAAAGCCGCACAAAATCCCGATTATCTGGTCTCGCTCGATGATCTTTCCACCTGGGAGAGACAGCATGGGCGGCTGCCCGACCATTGCTGCGTTGCCATGTATTCCGGATGGGCGCGACTCGTAGCCGACCCGGCGAGGTTCACGGGGAAGGACAGCGCCGGCATGCTGCATTTTCCCGGATTCGGCGTCGACGCCGCGGACTGGCTGGTGAAGGAGCGCAGCGTGGCCGGGCTGGCAGTCGATACGATGTCCCTCGACCATGGCCCGTCCAAGGACTTCAAGGTTCACTACCGCTGGTTGCCCTCGGGACGCTGGGGGCTGGAGAACGTGGCAAATCTCGACCAGGTGCCGCCCTCGGGAGCAACTCTCGTGACGGGGGTGGCGAAGGTGAAGGGTGCGACCGGCGGGCCCGCTCGGCTCATTGCGCTGGTGTAAGGTGGATGCGCATAGCCATGGAGCGCACCTTTTCGATCATCAAGCCGGATGCTACCGCGGGCAATCTCACCGGCGCCATCAATGCAATGATCGAGCAGGCCGGCTTGCGCATCATCGCTCAAAAACGCGTTCGGATCACCCGCGACCAGGCAGAGACCTTTTATGCCGTTCATCGTCAGAGGCCTTTCTTTCGCGACCTCGTCGAATTCATGATCTCCGGACCGGTGATAGTGCAGGTGCTCGAAGGTGAGAACGCCATCGCGCGCTACCGCGACATCATGGGCGCCACCGATCCTGCGAAAGCGGCACCAGGCACCATCCGAAAGGTTCATGCGAGATCGATCGGAGAGAATTCAGTGCACGGCTCGGATGCAGCCGAAACCGCGGCCGTGGAGATTGCTCAGTTCTTCTCCGGCAATGAGCTCGTGGGCTGACAGAGGGAACGCCGAATGAGCGTTGTTGGCGAAATGTTTGACCCTGCCACTTGGCTCGCAATGATCACGAGCGGGTGGTCTGAGATCGGGCAGACCGCGTTCTGGGTCGCGCTGCTGAAGATCATGTGGATCAATGTGCTGCTGTCCGGCGACAACGCAGTGGTCATTGCCATGGCTTGTCTCGGTCTTCCGCCGCGTCAACGATTGTGGGGCATGATTCTCGGCGCCGGCGTCGCGGTCGTCCTGCGCATCATCTTTACAGTGGTGATCGCGCAGCTCATGCTGCTGCCGTATCTGAAGCTCGTTGGCGGGCTTGCGCTGTTCTACATCGCCGCCAAGCTGCTCGTCCCTGAGGATGAGGACGCAAACGAGGTGGAGGCTGTCGAGCATCTGTGGCGAGCAGTACGCATCGTCGCGGTCGCTGACATAGTGATGAGCCTCGACAACGTGATTGCCATTGCAGCGGCGGCGCAAGGCAACTTTGCGCTCATCTTGATCGGCCTGGCGATCAGCATTCCATTGATCGTGGCCGGTGCCGCCTTGATCATGGCGTTGCTGGACCGCTACCCGATCCTGGTATGGGCGGGGGCCGCCTTGCTGGGATGGATTGTGGGCGAGACAATTGCGACCGACCCGGTCATCCAGGGATACTTCGAGCCGAAGCTCGGCGCGGAAGGGTTCCACTATGTCATGCTTTTTGCTGCGCTGCTCGGGGCGATATTGGTCCTCCTGGTCGGGGGATTGTGGCGGCGGTCCAAGCAATCGACCAGCCGGGCCAAGGTCTCCGCAGCGGAGTAGGTGCCGTTCGTAGCCCGGATGAGCGAAGCGAATCCGGGGCTGAGTGGTCGCCCCGCATGTCGCTGCGCTCATGCGGGCTACAGCTCCCAACCGATCTTGCGGTCGAGCGAATACGGCCCCCCGCCGCGCAAGGCGATGGCAAAGAGGATGAGTCCCCAGAACAGCGGATACTCCCACCCGCCCCTCGGCGAGCTGAAGCCGAAGCCATTCGGGAAATGCCCAACAAAGGTGACTACCGCCATCTGGATGGCGGCCGCGGCCGCGGCAAACCGCGTGAACAGGCCGAGGATGATCAGGACCGCCCCGATGGTCTCGATGGCGAACACGGCGTAAGCAGCCGCGAGAGCAGGTTCGATCCCGCGCCGAGCCATGCTGCCCACCGCGAATGCCTCAACGGTTGCGGCTAACCCCTTGTCCATCGCCGGCAACAACTTCATGATCCCGTGCACGAGCAGCATCCCGCCCGCAGTCAGGCGCACGATGAGCCATCCGAGACCGCGGCTGCGCGCGTAGAAGGAAGCAAGCGGCGGAATAATCGGCCTTGGCTCCTCCACCGGCAGAGGCGGCTGAGTTGGTGCTACCGTTGTCATGCGCATTTTCCTCAATCGGTGGGTGGGTGCCGGGCGGGAGCGGCGAAAGGGGCGGAAGTCAGCAGTTGACCTGAAAATATGGCCAAAAATCCTGTGCGCGCAATCGACCTGAAGCGGGCCGCGGCTTCACCGAGGCTTAACGTGCGGGGAGACTTGCTAATGTCGCATTTGGAGCGCGCTGGTCTCAGCACGCTCAACGAAGGGCAGACTGTCGAGTACGAGCTCGTGACCAATCGCGGCAAGACATCAGCGGAGAATCTCAAGGTGTCCTGACCGGGCGGGAACGCCGGTCATCCGGCCAACGAGTTCTTCCCGCAGCCCCCGGCCCTCAGGCCGGGGGTTTTTGCTTCGGGGACGGACGACAGAGGACGGACGACAGGTGTCAAACATCAGAGATCAGGGGAGAGATGATGACAGTACCTGTCGCCTGTCCTCTGTCGTCCGTCGTCTGTCGTCCAATCACGCATCGCCCTTCCCGCAACTCTAGCCGCCCCGCAGCGAGAAGGCCGAGCGCCATCGGGTAGATCCGATGCTCGATCTCGAGCACGCGGTTCGCGAGTGTTTCGGGGGTGTCCTGGTCGTGTACTGCGAGCGCGCCCTGCGCGACAATAGGGCCGTCGTCGACGCCGGCGGCCACGAAGTGGATGGTGGCGCCGTGGACCTTCACTCCCGCTGCCAGCGCGCGGCCATGGGTGTCGAGTCCCTTGAAGGCGGGAAGCAAGGAGGGATGGACGTTGAGCATCCTCCCCTCCCAGCGCTTTATGAATGAAGCGGTCAAGACGCGCATGAATCCGGCGAGACAGACGATGTCGATCCGATATCGTTCGAGCACCTCCTCTATCGCGTGCTCGAAGCGTTCGCGGTCGCCGTGGTAGGGGACGTGATCGATCACGCCGGTTGGGACGCTAGCGGCTTGAGCGTGCGACAGACCGGCTGCCGCCGGGCGATTGGATAGCACGAGCGCGATTTCGGCGGGATACGACCGGCGCTTCGCCGCCTCGACCAGAGCCGCCAGGTTGGAGCCGCGGCCGGAGATCAGGACAGCGACGCGGGCCTTCATCATACGCTCACGTGTTGCATATCCTCTGCACCGCTTCGGTAATTGGGAAGCTATGCGTGTGCAATGGCTTGATCCGGGGCTATATTGCAGGAAAGGAGGAAAGAAGGACCGCGAATTTGCGACCGCAATACGGATCCAAGGGGGCGGCGTTGAGTATTCCCAATCTCATTACCCTCGGTCGCATCCTGTTGGTGCCAGTTGTGATATGGGCGATCACGGCGGGTGAGATGCGCGTCGCGTTTGCTTTGTTCCTGCTGGCCGGGATCAGCGATGCTGTCGACGGCTTTTTGGCCAAGCGCTTCGGCATGCGCACCGAGCTCGGCGGCTATCTCGATCCCCTGGCGGACAAGGCCATGCTGGTATCGATCTTCATCGCGCTCGGGGCAATAGAGGCAGTGCCGCGCTGGCTCGTCATTCTCGTCGTCTCCCGCGACATCATGATCGTGGGCGCGGTTATTCTTGCCTGGCTTGTCGACCGGCCCATACCGCTGAAACCGTTGCTCGTCTCCAAGCTCAACACCGTCGCCCAAATTGCACTTGTTTGCGTAATATTGGCTGCGCTCGGGTTTGATTGGAGCCTCGCGGGCATCGTCTTCGTCCTCACCACGGTGGTGGCCGTCTTGACCTTTCTTTCCGTCGTCTTCTATGTCGTCGAGTGGGTGCGCCACATGAATGCTGCGGAATCAGAGCATTGAGCGGATCTGCTCGGCAGGCGCGAAAATCACCTTCATGAATTATCGGCACCTGACCTTCTGGGCCATTGTCTTTGTCGTCGTTTGCGCTTTGCTGTGGTTGTTACGCGAGGTCCTGCTGCCGTTCGTCGCCGGTGTCGCGCTTGCCTACCTGATGGCTCCGCTTGCGGATCGCCTGGAGCGCATCGGCCTGAACCGGACGATCGCTGCGCTGTCGATCGTAGGCATTGTCATTCTTGCTCTGGTCGCATTGGCGCTCCTCGTTATTCCGCTGGCGGTGCAGCAGAGCCTGCTGTTGCTTTCCAACATTCCCGGTTACGTGGCGCGTGTGCGCGAGCTTATCGCCGCTCCCGACCGTCCATGGTCGCATTGGATCGAGAGCGGAGAATCGGGCAAAGCACTGCCTGACGTCATGCGCTACGCGTCCAGTTGGCTTACCGGCGTTGCCTCTTCGTTGTGGGTTGGTGGACGGGCGCTGGTCTCGCTCGTTTCGATCCTGATCATCATGCCGGTCGTGACATTCTATCTGATCCGTGACTGGCACGGAATGATCAAGGTTCTGGACACCTGTACCCCGCTGCCTTACCGCGACGTGGTGCACGGACTCGCGCGCGAGATCGACGCCAAGATTGCCGGGTTCCTGCGCGGCCAGCTCGGCGTCTGCTTCCTGCTCGGCCTATACTACTCCATTGCGCTGACGCTCGTCGGGCTCAACTTCGGGCTGCTCATCGGAGCATTGTCGGGCATGATCACCTTCATTCCCTACGTCGGCTCTCTTTCCGGGCTCTTGGTCGCGACGAGCGTTGCGGTCGCGCAATTTTGGCCCAGCTGGCCATGGATTCTGGCGGTGGTTGCGATCTTCCTGGTCGGTCAATTCATCGAAGGCAACGTCATTGCGCCGAAGCTTGTGGGCGAACGGGTCGGATTGCATCCCGTTTGGCTCATCTTCGCGATGTTCGCCTTCGGGTACCTGTTGGGTTTTGTGGGATTGCTCGTCGCCGTCCCCCTCGCAGCAATCACGGCGGTGCTGGTCCGTTTCGCCCTCCGGCAATATCTCGCGAGCCCGCTCTACCGAGGGGAAGAGCCGGCCCCATGACCGCCGCTCCGCGCCAGCTCGCGCTCGCCCTCGATCACCCGGAAAGCTTGGCGCGCGAGGATTTTTTGAGCGGTCCAT
>DASXIG010000534.1:0-5121 GCA_036498105.1 Xanthobacteraceae bacterium
ATTGCGCAGGAGGCGCAGGCGGCGATTGACATTCTGGCGGTAGGACGCGCCGGAAAACACCAGCAGATAGACGCCCTCGACCAGAAAGCCGGCCGAGACCGCCACCAGCAGATAGATGATGTAGATCTGATCGATCTGGAAGGACATCGCGGTCACAGGGGCTGCGAAGGATCGAAGAAGCTCCCGGGGATCTTGATCCCCATGGCAACCAGCTCGGCGAGGAAGCGCGGCCGGATGCCGGTCGCCTGGAAATGGCCGATGACGGTGTTGTCGGGCGCGGTGCCGGTGCGCACGAACTTGAAGATTTCCTACATCTGGATGACGTCGCCTTCGAGCCCGGTGATCTCGGCGATGCTGGTGACCTTGCGCTTGCCGTCGGAGAGCCGCTGGAGCTGCACGACCACCCGGATCGCGGCGGCGATCTGGCCCCGGATCGACGCCACCGTCATGGGCAGGCCTGCCATGCCGATCATCTGCTCGAGGCGCGAGAGCGCGTCGCGCGGCGTATTGGCGTGGATGGTTGCCATGGAGCCTTCGTGGCCGGTGTTCATGGCCTGGAGCATGTCGAACGCCTCCTCGCCGCGACATTCCCCGAGGATGATGCGGTCGGGCCGCATGCGCAGCGCGTTCTTGACCAGCTCGCGCTGCCTGATCTCGCCCTTCCCCTCGAGATTGGGCGGCCGTGTCTCCATGCGCCCGACATGGGGCTGCTGCAGCTGCAGCTCGGCCGCGTCCTCGATGGTGAGCAGGCGCTCCTTCTCCGAGATGAAGGCGGAAAGTGCGTTGAGCATGGTGGTCTTGCCGGAGCCGGTGCCGCCCGAGATGATGGTGGTCACCCGCGCCTTCACGGTGGCGGCGAGCAGCTCGGCCATCTGCGGGCGCAGCGCGCCCATGTCCACGAGCTTGTTGAGGTTGAACGGCTTCTTGGAGAACTTGCGGATCGAGACGAGCGGCCCGTCCACGCCGACCGGACGGACGGCGACGTTGACGCGCGAGCCGTCCATGAGGCGCGCGTCGCACATCGGGTGCGACTCATCCACCCTGCGGCCGACCGCCGAGACGATCTTGTTGACGATGCGCAGGAGGTGCGCCTCGTCCTTGAACCGCACCCCGCACGGCTCCAGCATCCCGGCGCGCTCCACGTAGACGCACTCGTGACCGTTGATGAGAATGTCGTTGATGCTGGGATCCTTGAGCAGGGGCTCGAGCGGCCCGAGCCCCGTCATCTCGTCCAGGATCTCGGAGACGAAATCGTTGAGCTCCTGCGTATTGAGCGCGAGCCGCTCCACCAGGATGTACTGGCTGACCAGCTGCTGGATGTGCGCGCGGATCTGATCCTCGGGCAGGCGTTCCAGCGCCTGCAGATTGATCTCCTCGATCAGCCGGCGGTGCAGGCGGACCTTGGCGTCGAGCAGCTTGTCGCTGTGCAGCGGATTGAGCTCGGGCGCCTGCAGGGCGGGTTCGGACGCGGGCTCCGGGAACACCGTCCACGACACGGCATCGAGCGTGGGCGAGGCCGGCTCCTCCACCGGAATGAATTCCGGTGCCGCACTCCGTTTCGCGGTGAACCGCCCGACCATGGTGTTGTCAGCTCTTTGCCATTGCCAGCTTCAGCTTCTTTCCCGGCTCGGCGGCCGAGGGCTTGCCCGCCTTGGCATTGGGTTGCGGCAGAATGAGCCGTTTCAATTCCGCGGTGATCTTGTTGCCGCGCTTGACTTCCTCAAGCGGGACGCCGCGATCGATCGCTTCGCGCACCAGGCCATAGTCGTTCGGAATGCAGGCGGCGAACGCTGCGCCGAGCACCTGCTCGACATCCGATCTGCGCAGCCCGGACGAGAACAGCCTCTGCTGGAAGCGGTTGATGACGACCTGCGGCTGCGGCCCGCCCGCGAGCCGCTCGCGCACCGCTTCGACCAGTTGCTTGGCATGGCGCAGGCCCGGCACGGTGAGCTCGCTGACGATCAGGAGCTTGTTGGAGCCGAGCAGCACGCTGTCGGTCCAGGAAAACCACGTACGCGGCATGTCGAATACGACGTAATCGAAATGGGAGGAAACCATGTCGAGGAGCCGCGTCACCACGTCGGGATCGAACGAGCGCATCTCGGCGGGCCGGTTCGGCGAAGCAACCACCGCCAGGCCCGAAGGATGGTGCGACAGCATCACTTCCAGGAGCTGGCGGTCGAGCCGCTCGGGCCGATGCTCGATCTCGCCCAGCTCGAGCCGGGGCTCGAGGTCGAGATAATCGGCGCAGGCGCCGTGCTGGAAGTCGAGGTCGACGAGGCAGGTGGATGCCTTGCCGCGTTCGCCGCTGTTGAGCAGCATCATGGCGCTCTGCACCGCGAGCGTAGTGACCCCGGCGCCGCCCACCGCCGGCAGGAAAGTGAGGATTTGGGCCTCGGCGGTTTCCGTTCGGCTCGCTCCTTTGGCGACGCGCGCGCAGGTTCGCACCAGCTCGACCGGGGAGACGGGCTTGATCAGGAAATCGGCCACCCGCATCTGCAGGAGCGTGCGCGCAACGTTCTCGTCGCTGCAAGCGTGTGGCGCCGGGATCGGTGATGACCATGGCGGCCCGGCTTGCAGCGAGCCCACGCAAGTGGAGCCTCGGCCACGATGCCACGACCCTCGGCGGCAATTCGGGCTCGGCCGTCCTGGTGATCGGGCGGGAGCGGATCAGCGCCGGGCTGCACTATGGGGGCCGCCATAGTGATCCGCGCGAGAACTGGTGCCATGTCCTCGGCAGCACCCTCGAAGAGACCGACGGGCGGTCGGACAAGACGCTGCGGGAGCATTTCGGGGAATGGGGGGTGCGGCTGGATGAGCGGATGTAGAGCCTCAGTAGAGAACCCCACGCGGGCAGGAAAAATGAAAAAAAGGGTGGCAGTCTCGCTAAAACTTCCGTGTCATCGACCGCCACGATTATCGGCACTTCAGCTATAAGCTCTCATCATCGTCCGTTCTGTTCTCGACAAGTCCGATCGCCGCGCGCCTGGCTGCGACCTCCGTCGTGGCAAGCCTTCGCTGTGTGAGGCATCTCACAATTTCTCGCTCCTTTATGATCTACGATGTGAGCCACGCGATGACGCTCGCGCACCGTCCTTCTCAGAAGAGAGCACGTGCCCCAAAGTCACCGATACTCACCTACACCAATGGCCGCGCTCTCATCATAGCTCCGAGGGAGGCATTCAATGTCCGCAATCGTACACCAGATCGGGCTAGTATCGGAATCCCGGC
Organism: Xanthobacteraceae bacterium; assembly: GCA_036498105.1. Classification (GTDB taxonomy): domain Bacteria; phylum Pseudomonadota; class Alphaproteobacteria; order Rhizobiales; family Xanthobacteraceae; genus VAZQ01. The sequence goes on from DASXIG010000534.1 coordinate 3,232, forward strand.
TGGCAAATATGTCAGATCTTCTGCGCGTCTCCGCCGCAATACAGAAGCAGGCTGTGCGTGACCTCGCTCCGATCTGGGAGATTTCCGCCACCGTCGATGCTTTCGCGAAGCTCGAGGATGTGCCCGACGGATATTGGCCCATGATCATCAAGGACAACATCGGTTACAGGGCTGCCGGTATCCACTTGGATGAAGACGGCCAGCCGCTCGCGTTGATCAACTCCGCGCGCGATCTCGACACCTGGGCACTGACAGCGAGCCACGAGGCGCTGGAAATGCTCGTGGATCCCTCGGGCGACCGACAAGTCACGGGGGATTCACCCAAACCCGAACAGGGGCGGGTGAGCTTTCTGGTGGAGGTGTGCGATCCCTCCGAGGCTGCCGATTTTGCGTACACCGTCAACGGAATTCTGGTTTCCGACTTCTATACTCCGCATTTCTTCGATCCTGTGGCGGCACCCGGCGTAAGGTATTCCTACACTGGCGCTATCACCAAACCCCGCGAGGTGCTCCGTGGCGGCTATCTCTCGTGGAAGGATCCTGTATCGGGAGATTGGTGGCAGCAGACGTGGTTTGACGCCGGCGCTCCGGTTTTCAAGGATATCGGTGCGCAAGATGCGCGAAGCGGCAGCGCGAGGGCCTTCGTTGACCGGATCACCGGCGCTGATACGGCCAAAGCTCTCGCACGGGGGCGTATGAGCGCACGCGCGGCCGGGCGAACCGCTCAGATCGGTTATGAGGCTTCCAGGTCGAATGCGGAGATGTGGCGAAAACAGATCGCCCACATCGTGGGTCGCGCAGCCAAACAAACGACGACGGCCCGTCCCGCGCCGCGGCGAAAAACCCGCCGCCGTTGATGGTTGATAATCGCGGGGGCTCCCGGGTATGTCCCTCTACTTCTTCTTATTCAGGTCCGACATCCGCTCATGAATGAACTCACGCGGGCTGAGTGGCCGACCTTTTTCACCGCTCTTGGAAGGCTCGTGGGACGAACCTTCCGCCTGATTCGTCAGCGTGTCGATTTGCTTGCGAAGCCGCATTGCGCGTTCGGTGGAACCGGCGTCGGGCTTGGAAGTCTTAGCCACGGTATGTTTCCTTTTCCCCAAAGGGGAATGCGACTGCGGCGATCTGGTTCCGCGAGAGGGTACAATAGCACAAGGTGCATATTTATGATCCAATAATAAGTTGCGGCACGGATTTCCCCACAGATCGAGGAAAAGCTGGTGCACGTGTTTCGTCTCCTCCCTCCTCTCCTGCTCGCCTGCGGCAGCCTCCTCCTCGCCGCGCAGGCCGAGGCCGAGAGCTGGCCGAGCCGTCCCCTCAAGCTGATTGCGCCGACCGGTGCCGGGGCGGCGACCGACGTGGCGGCGCGGCTCGTCGGCGACGGTGCCGGGCACAGGCTCGGCCAGCCCATCGTTGTCGAGAACATGCCCGGCGCGTCCGGGATGCTGGCGCATCAATTCGCCGCGCGCGCGGCGTCCGACGGCTATACCTTCCTGTTCAGCAACACGTCGGGGATGGCGATCAACCTGATCTCGTTCAAGCAGCTCCCCTACGATCCCGCCCGCGATTTCACCCCAGTTGCGACCGTCTGTAGCCTGGCGCCGCAGATGCTCTCGGTGAACGCTGCGCTGCCGGTCAGGTCGGTGACCGAGCTCATTGCGTATGCCAAGGACAATCACGGCAGGCTCTCGATTGCCTTCGATACCACGGCGGGCGCCGCCGCGTTCGGCGCCAAGCTCCTCAACAAGCGTCTTGCTCTGGGGCTGATCGAGGTGCCGTATCGATCGGCCGCGCAAATGGTCCAGGACGTGGCGAGCGGCGTTATTCCAGTGATGATGAGCTCGCCTGCAGCCGCGCGGGCGGTGGTCGACGCGGGCAAGGTGCGAC
>DASXIG010000535.1:0-5523 GCA_036498105.1 Xanthobacteraceae bacterium
GCAAGTGCTGCAGGACGCAGGGCTGGTCGACATCCTCAAGGGCTACGAGCACAACCGCCCGCAAACCATTTGCCGGATCACCTCAAAGGGGCGGCGGCGCTTCCTCAATTATCTCGCCGTCCTGGAACAGGTGGTGCGGGACGCGGCCGAAGCCTCCCGGGAGCTTGCCGCGCTCGCCGAGCCGGCCCCCGCGTAGGTAAGCGTCGCAACCTGCCCGTCGTGTATTTTGCCTGGAAACTTTACAATGCAAAGTACTCTCGAATACCAGAACGGTCTGCACGCCGCGATCATCATGGACGGCAACGGCCGCTGGGCGCGCGCGCGGGGGCTTCCCCGCACGGCCGGGCATCGCGCCGGCGTGGCGGCGCTCCAGCGGGTTTGCGAGGCCGCGCCCGCCTGTGGGGTCGGCACGCTCTCGGTGTTTGCCTTCTCCTCGGATAACTGGCGGCGCCCGGCGGGCGAAGTGAGCGCCCTGATGGGATTGCTGCGCCACTATCTTCGTACCGAGGTCGCGCGCCTGGCCGAGAACGATACGCGCCTGACCGTCATCGGCCGGCGCGACCGCTTGCCGGATGGTCTGGAAGGCGAAATCGCCGCCGCCGAAGCGCGTACCATGTCGGGGCGGCGGCTGCACGTGCGCGTCGCGATCGATTACTCCGCGCGCGACGCCATGCTGCGGGCGGTAACCGCCTGCGTACTGGAGCATGTCTCCAAAAGCCTGCCCTCGGGGTTGACCCGAGGGTGGGGACCACTTTTGCGAAAAAGGACATGCGCAACCAGAGTCAGAGACATGGAGCAGGATGACGAATCGAGGAGGATTCATCCTGCTCCAGGGATTGAGCTCACGCGCGAGGCGCTTGCCCGGCTCATCACCGGCGAGGGTGATCCCGCCCATTGCGATGTCGACCTGCTGATCCGCTCGGGTGGCGAGAAACGCTTGTCGGACTTCCTGTTGTGGGAATGCGCCTATGCCGAGCTCTTCTTCACCGACCGGATGTGGCCGGACTTCGGCGGGGAGGATCTGGCGGCCGCAGTGAACGACTTTCGCCAACGCGAGCGCCGCTTCGGTGCGCTGGAGCATGTCCCGCAAAAGGGGGAACCACTTTTGCGAACAAGGACATGCGCAAACGAAGGCATAGAGCAGGATGACGATTCGAAGAAAAGTCATTCTGCTCTAGGCAAGCAGGCGCGCCCGCCTCCCGTTCCAAGCGCGGCCTGATCCCAAGCTTCAAAACGTCCCGATTGCTGCTGGCAGCTGCATTGCGCGATCCGCTGCAAAGCGACGGTCCGACCGTCGCCGAGTTTTGGGGCGCGCCGCAGGACCCGGAGGAAAACGGCATCTACCAGGTGCCTCGGGGCTGCTTCCTGCGGTGCGTTACAGCCGGCTTTCCGTCTTTCACCTCGCGCACGATCTCCTCGTCAACGATTTCGCGAGATCCTTGCTTCGGCCTCGGGGCCGGAAGCGGCACGTGATCGGCGAAGGGGGTGCGGGGGTTGGTTACGGCCGAGCGCTCAAGATACGTGGCTGAGCCGAGGACCAGCGACGAGATCAAGACTGCGAGCATCAGACAAAATAAACGAACCACATGGAGAACAGCCGACGCGCGATTGGACGCGGCTGTGTCTAGCAGAGCTTCGCACGCGGGCGCGGCCATCCTTAACACGTGGTAAACGCGCGAACGGTGAATCGCGCTCAATCGTCGTCGTCATCCTCGCCGCGGCGTGCCCAGATGCCGGCGCGCGCTGCGCGCGCCTGCCCCTCGAGGCTGCGCAGATCCGGCGTCGCGCTCGCCGCAGCGCGGCCACCGCCATTGAACAGCACCACGCGGGAGAGATCCTGGTTTTCGACGCGGCAGCGGTGCTCATTGCTGCCCTCGATCGGCTCGCATACGACTTCGCGGCGGCCCAGATAGCGCTGGAGCTCGCGGACCGGCCGGCCGCGAATGCCGTCCACGCCGTAGAGACGAATCTGAGTCCCTTGAAGCGTCAATACGCCGGTGCTCTGCACGACCGGCATGCCGCGAACGACAGCAGCGCTCGCCTGAGCGCTCGCGGGCTGCACCATGGCCGCCCCCGCCGCGATCGGGCGTGCCTCCGCCGGTGGCTGCGCCGATTTGGCCCGCGCCGCGATCGCCTGGGCGACGAACTCATTCCATATGCGAGCTGGCACGTCGCCCCCGGTCACATTGCGCATCGGGCTGTTGTCGTCGTTGCCGACCCAAACTCCGACTACGAGGTCGGGTGTAAATCCTACGAACCAGGCGTTGCGATATTCCTGTGAGGTGCCGGTCTTCCCTGCCGCGGGCGCGCTCACTCTCGCCGCCCGCCCTGTTCCCTCGCGCACCACCGCCGCGAGCAGATCGCCAATTGCGGCCCGTGCCGCTGGATTGGAGGGCGGCTTCACCACCGGCTGCTGTCGCGCGAACACGACGCGGTCGCCGGTTTGTATGGTGTCGATGCCGTAAGGCTCCACATTTTCAGTATTGCCGGCAATGGCAGCAAAGGCGCGCGTCATCTCCATGAGCGTGACGTCGGCCGAGCCGAGCGCGAGGCTTGGAACCACGGGCAGATCCGATTGCACGCCGAGCCTGCGCGCCGTCTCGATGATCTTGGGAATGCCCACCTTGTCGGCGAGCTGCACGGCGATCGAGTTGATGGATTGCGCGAAGGCGGTCCGCAGCGTCACCTCGCCATGGAAGCGGCCGCCGTAGTTCTCCGGCTCCCAGCTCCCGATGCGCACCGGCCGATCGACCATGGTCGATTGCAGGCTGACACCTTGCTCGAGCGCAGTGAGATAGACGAACAGCTTGAACAGCGAGCCGGGCTGCCGCTTCGCCTGGGTGACCCGGTTGAACTGGCTCTCGTTGTAATCGCGCCCGCCGGCCATGGCGACGATCGCCCCGTCGGGCCTCATTGCAACAAGCGCCGCCTGGCCGATGTTCTTGCCGCGGCCTTCCGCCTTGAGCCGGCGTGCGATGACGTTTTCCGCAATCCCCTGGAGCTCGAGGTCCAAGGTCGTGCGCAGCGTGAGATCGGTAGAGACGGCGCCGACGAGACGTCGAACGTCGCCCGCCGCCATATCTACGAAATAATTCGTGCCCGGCGGGTTGTCCGGCGGCACGCGCAACGTGACCGGCTGCGCGCGCGCTGCTTCGGCCTCTTCGCGCGATATGGCGCCGGTCGCAACCATGGCTGCGAGCACAAGGGCAGCGCGCTGGCGCGCGCCCTCGAGATTGCGCGTGGGGGCAAGCGCTGATGGTGCTCGCACCAGTCCCGCCAGCATGGCCGCCTCGCTGAGCGAAAGGTCGCGTGCGTGCTTGCCGAAATACCGCCGGGCGGCGGCGTCGGCGCCATACACACCGGCGCCGAAATAGGCGGTGTTCAGATAGCGCGTGAGAATTTCTTCCTTCGGCAGCTGCCGCTCGAGCCATAACGTAATGATCGCCTCCTGCACCTTGCGCTTGATGGTGCGCTCCTGGGAGAGATAGGTCATCCGCACGAGTTGCTGCGTGATAGTGCTTCCGCCCTCGCGCGTGCCCCCGGCAATCAGATTACGGACCGCGGCCCGTATCAGGGACGGCAGGTAAATGCCGCTATGCTCGAAAAAATGGCGGTCCTCGATCGCTACAATGGCCTGCCGCAGCTGCGTAGGCAGCTCTTGCGCCGACAGTTTCTCGCCCTTGAACACGCCGCGCGAGGCGAAGACCTGCCCGTCTGCCGCTTGTACCATCAGGGCGCTTGGGGTGGGCTCGATGACGAGACCGCCGTCTGCCGGCAAGCTGGCGATGGAGTACAAAAAGTATCCCGGCGGGAGAAGGATCAGCACGGCAGCGAGGCTGGCGATTGCGTACAAGCGGGACCGCCGCCACGCCGTGCGCGCCGTAGCCTCGATTGAGCGCAGCGAAATGTGAGTGCGGGCGGCGCGGAGGGCGCCTCGGATGTCGCTTCGCTGCACCCGGGCTGCGGCTGCTCCGATAAACGGCAGCAGAAATCCGGCTACCTTCGAAGCCCGGATTGCGCGCAGCGAAATGTGGGTGCGGGCGGCGCGGAGGGCTCCCCGGATGTCGCTTCGCCCCACCCAGGCTGCAGCTCGTCTGATAAACGACAACAGAAATCCGGCCAGGTCCGTAGCCCGGATCGAACGCAGCGAAATCCTGGGTATATCCGGCGCGCCTGTGGAGCTGACGATCAGCCAGTCATGCTGCGGGTCGGAGCTGCGCTGCGATGCGGTCGCCATGGCGGCTGTTCATCGCGGGGGAGGCGGGTCTATCCATCGCCCCCCACGGCGACTGCTGGACCGGAGCATCTCTATCGCAGGATCGCTGCTTTGCACGCTCGCATCTCTCCGCCAGAACGATTCATATTGCCGCTCGTCATCGTCGCCGCCGCGGCGGTAATAGCGATAGCGCCAGCGCACGGGCTCCGAGCGCTGCGACAGGCCGAACAGCCCGGCTGGTTCAGGGATCAGCGGAGAGGCATGCGTTCCCCATGACACCACCACGATAATGGCCACTGCGATGACGATGAGCTTTGCGGAAGGCACGGAAGGGCCTCGGGAATGGTCGGCTTGACAACTCAACCCGAGGGGTCTCGGTTCCGGGGAGCGCATCGCGACCCCTGGCAACGCGACCTAGTGCCCCGCTTCCGAAGTTCGTGAACATTGCGGCACCCTCTGACACGAACTTCGGAAGCAAAGGGGCACTAGCAAAGCTAGGATTCTAGTGCCGCTTTCGATTTGAAGTTCCTTTAAGGGTTTGCGGCTACCGCTGTAGGGGGGTCGCGGTCCCGGATGCGTACCACGCTCCGTCCGGTGGCGCCCCATCCGGCCCCTTGCAAATTGCGGTCCCATAGGGCATTTACAACGGGCGGCGGACCTTGGGGCCGCCGCAAGCGTTTCCGCAGGAGTGTAGCTCAATGGCTAGAGCACCGGTCTCCAAAACCGGGGGTTGCGGGTTCGAGTCCCTCCACTCCTGCCACGCTTAGCCCCGTTTGGTCGAACAGATTGAACTGACCCTAATGAATTGAGCCGCCCCTGCTGGGCGGCAGGCAAGCCATGGCGAAGATCAGCCCGTTCAAGTTCATGCAGGAAGTGCGCGCGGAGGCGCAGAAGGTCACCTGGCCGACCCGGCGCGAGACCGCCATCACCACGGCCATGGTGTTCGTGATGGTGGCGATTGCGTCGGTGTTCTTTCTAGTCGCCGATCAGATCATGCGCATGCTCGTGACCTTCTTGCTCGGGATAGGTGGTTGAGGGAGCGCGCCACAATGGGCGACAAGCAGTGGTACATCGTGCAGGCCTATTCAAACTTCGAACGCAAGGTCGCCGAGTCCATCCGCGAGCAGGCAAAGCAGCGCCACCTCGAGCACCTGTTCGAGGAAGTGATGGTGCCGACCGAGAAGGTGGTGGAGGTGCGGCGCGGGCAGAAGATCGATGCCGAGCGCAAATTCTTTCCCGGCTACGTGCTGGTGAAGATGGATTTGACCGACGAAGCCTATCACCTCATCAAGAACACGCCGAAAGTG
>DASXIG010000536.1:0-1670 GCA_036498105.1 Xanthobacteraceae bacterium
TCGAGCGTCGCTTCGGCGCGCGCGTACTCCGCCCCGCGCGCCTCGAGGATGGCGACGAGATCGGCCATGGCCTCGCGATTGTGTGCCATCGGCCGGAAATCCCCTTGCCGCATGACACGGCTCATGTGCTCTTGCGGGCGCGCCTTGATCCAAACCGTGTGGGTGCGGCGAAGGAGAAGCGCGAAGGTCTGGGCGTCCGACACGATACCGCCCGCGGCGGCAATCACCGCAGACTCGGATTGCGCGATGACGCGCTCGAGGCAGGCACGCTCGTAACGGCGGAAGGTCGGAACGCCCGCCATCTCGATCAGATCGGAAATGCTCGCCCCGTAATCCTGCTCGACCAGGCGGTCGAGCTCGATGAAGGGAAAGCCGAGCGCATCCGCCAGGCTGCGGCCCAAGCTCGACTTGCCCGCGCCGCGAAGCCCGATCAAGGCAATCCGCCGCGCCTGGTCGACCGCGGCCCCCTCGCCTGCGCGGGCCTCGATGAGGTCAGCAATGGCGGGCAGCTCGCTTGCCGGCGCGCGTCCCAACCTGTCCAGGATGCGGGTCATGGCCGCGGGGCGCCCGTTCGTCCGCGGCAGGAGTTCGATGATCGGCAGATCGAGCGCATCCGCAATGGCACCGAGCATGATCACCGAAGGATTGCCGCGTCCGCTTTCGATCTGGGCGAGATAACGTTCCGATGCTCCGGAGGCGTGTGCCAGCTGCCGGCGCGTCATCCCGCGCTTGGCGCGGGAGAGGCGCACGAGCCGCCCGACTTCGACCGCGACGGCTTCGGGGCGTGCAAGCTCCTGGCGGCGCTGCGACTCTGCTGTGAGCTCCGACATCTTTCTTATGCGCCTAGCCAGCGCTCCATGAGCGAGGGCGATGTGCAATATAATTCATGTCATATAATGCATGGCCGCCGGAAGTCAATCGGCCTGAACGGACCCACCCCAATATTCTATGAAGCGCGCTGGTTCGCACGGCGGTTGCAGCCCTGCTGCTGGCGACTGCCGCCCACCCAGCCGCTTTCATTCGATTGGAGGCGGCGCGCTTTGGCAGTATGCTTCGGACTGCAAATTCATGGAATCGATCGCCACCACCCCGCATAAGACTTCCGTCACCTTCTCCGCGCGGCAGCTCTCTCCCGCGCTCGGGGTAGAGATCTTGGGCGTAGACCTGCGCGATCCGATCAGCGGCGCACTCAAGCAGAAGCTCCTCGACGCCTGGCACCGGCATCTGGTGATCCTGCTGCGCGACCAGACGCTCGATGAAGACACGCAGGTGCGATTTGCTGAGACATTCGGGCCGCCGGCGAAAATCACCTCCGGGCGCGCATTCAGCGTAAAACATCCATCCGTAATGCTGATCTCGAACATTCGCGAGGACGGCAAACCGATTGGCGCGCTACCCGACGGCGAGATGCATTTTCACACCGATCAATGCCACCGGGAAATTCCCGCCAAGGCTACGTTGCTCTACGCCATGGAGGTCCCGAGCGAGGGCGGCAACACGTTGTTCTCCAATGCCTACACCGCCTACGAGACGTTGCCCGAGGACATCAAGCACCGCATCGCGGGCCGCCGCGCTCTCAACGCTTACGACACCGATACGCCTCTGCGCACCGCGACCTACGACAGCACCGGAACATCCTACTGGCATCCCGTGGTGCGCACGCACCCGGC
>DASXIG010000537.1:0-6960 GCA_036498105.1 Xanthobacteraceae bacterium
GTCGAAGCGGTCGTATCGGCCAGCCCCGATGACTTGCAGCCACCGCGTGATCTCGATCGTGTCGCGCGCATAGGCGGACTGGGTCTTCAGAGAATAATGGCTGTTGGAATCCGGTGTGCTGAAACCGGGAAAGAACGCCCCGGGGAACTGGTGGATGAAATAGACGGGGCCAAGGTAGCCCGGCGCAAACGGATTGTCCTCAGTCGTGGAGGTTCCATTGGGAAACACTCCGCTGTTGCGGACGTCGATGCCCGCCTGCCGCCCCAGCTCCGTCCCGAACCCGATCGTGTGAAAGAGCGCCCCGGTGTAGCCTTTATAAATGAAGTCGGTATCGTTGAACGTGTTGGCGCGGTTGGTCATGTGATTGTAGGCTGCGAGGTTGAACGCGGTATCGGTGGGATTTACCGCCCCGGACAGGGGACCGTTGCCGGGATAAACGTTCTGATAGAATTTCTTGTAATCCGCATAATACGTCCCGTTTTTCACCGTCAAACCGTTTTGGAAATCGTGGTCGATGAAGCCCATGACGGTCTGCACGCTGGCTTGCGCCCTATTTAAATCCGGGCTGCCGAAGAACGTGGTCAGGTTCCCATTGGGAGCGAACGGGAAAGCCGGATACAGGCTGGTTGATGAAGGGGCCACGAAGCTTCGCCCCTGGGAGGGATTTCCACGATCTGCGGTACGTTCATCATGGAAATCCTCGTAGCTCAACCTGACCTTGGTCGAATCGTCAACCTTCCAGGTCACGGTCGGGTTGATGCCGTAGCGCTCGAGCCAACCGAACTGGCGGAACGTATCGCTCTTCTCATACATGGCGTTCAGGCGCGCCGCGAAGTTTTGATTCACGGCCTGGCCGGTATCGAGCGTGAAGCGTCGGTCGTCCCAGGAACCGGTCTGCATGGACGCTTCGTATATTCTTTGCCCGTCGGCCTCCTTCAATGTGCGGTTGAGGAGACCACCGCCAACACCACGCCCGAAGGTGATGGCGCTCGGTCCTTTAAGGATTTCGACGCTCTGCGCATTGTAGAGGTCACGGAATATTTGAACGTCATCACGGAAGCCGTTGACGAAGAAGTTTGCACTCGAATCCACGCCTCGGATGATGAGCTCGTCCCGGTTGCCTTCGCCCTGGTGAATATCGACGCCGGGAACGTAGCGCGTGATGTCGGTGAGGTTCTGAAAGCTTGTATCCGAGATGAACTCCCTGGTCACCACGCTCAATGACTGCGGAATATTGACCAGAGGCGTATTGATCTTGGTGGCGGCCGCCGTGCTGTTCGCATACACGCCCTGCGTCCCTGTGCCCCCATCCTGTGTCCCACTGGCCGGCCAAGCCGCCTGAATTGCCGCGAACCAATTTTGCACGCTGGATGTTTGCACGCTGCGTGGTGGTGTATCCGGCGGGGGCTGTGTTGCGGCCGCAGGCAGCGGGCTGCGATCTACACTCCGCGCCGGCGTGGATGTAGATGTAGGGCGCGGCTTCGAGCGCGTCGTCTCGACCGTAATCTGCGGCAGCTGTGCTGGACCCGGTGGCTTTTCCGCTGGCGTAACCGGCGCGGATGGAGGCGCGTCCGCTGCACTGGGAGGAGCTTCACGCTGTGGCGCAGCTGCCGGCGGCGTGGACTCGTCTGCGGGCGCGGCTTGTTGCCTTGGCGGTACCTGGGCATGCGCCTCGTCCGAGCTCGCGCCGGGGACCGTAAGACCGCCAAGCAAAATAAGAGCGGCCTTCGCGAGCGCCGTGCTCCGGCCGCAGGCTTGGCCCTTCTGCCTCATGATACTCCCCAACAAAGACCTTGCTGGAAGGCCATAACACGGGCTGTCGCATGAGTCTTTGCCGCCTCTTTGGAATCACTTTCAACTGGGCCAGCTCGTAATTTATAACAATTCAATTCAAGCTGATAACTCGCTCGCGCGCCACTGCTTTCCGGAGAGCGTCTACGACCATCGGCCGCTCCCATGCAGCGTGGATTTGTACAATACCTTGTAATTTTATCACTGCTCCTGCCGCTCTGGCAGGGAGCTGGACAATCCGAAGCTTCTCTTGGACCTCTATCAGGAGGACGAACGACGCCTCCTTCGCCCAAGAGCGCGCGGAAGGACGACCAGATCTTTGGCTGCTTCTTCTTTGCGAGTAACTTCGACGAAAGTCATGAAACTTCGAGCATGATCTCGACCAGCCGCTGGGGCCGGTCGATCATCACGTCGTGTCCGCCGTCGACCTCATAGGTGCGCCACGACGGGTCCGCCTTCTTGGCGGCGTAGTACTTATCGAAGGCGGGCTGCGGGTAGGCCGGCGCGCGGATGTAAATTTTCTTCGCCACCTTCTCGCGCGCGCCTGTGAGCTTGATCGGATGCAGGGCGACGCCGAGGGGCTGCGGCGTGAGCTTCGAATCGACCCACGCGCGATCCTTCTCATTGACCTGGAAGATCTCCGCTTTCGGAGGGCCCGACGCTGCTGCCGCTTTGGCCATGGCTTCCATCATGGCCTTGCGGCTGAACTCGGAGGCGAAATCGAACCCTCTCTGCCCATCTTCCGGCACGAAGGCATCGAGATAGATCACCGACGAAATGCGGTCGAGAACCTGCTCGATCGCGCCGGAAACCGGCCAGCCGCCATAGGAATGCGCGACCAGGCAGATATCCGCGAGGTCTTCCCATTGGATCACATTGACGATGTCGGCAATGTGGGTGTCGAGGACGATATCCTTGCTCATCAGGTGCGAACGCTCGCCGAGGCCGGTCAGGGTGGGCGCGAGCACCTTATGCCCTTTCTCCTGCAGCATGTCGGATACGCGTCGCCAGCACCAGCCGCCGTGCCAGGCGCCGTGAACGAGTACGAAGATCATCTTGCTTGTCTCACCGGGCAACGTCGTCCCGCACCTTTGCACCGGTCAGTCCGTGCGATCCCGCACGGCCCTTCCATATCTCTTCCGGATAGCGAAATCCCACTGCCCTCTCCCACTCCGAGATCAGCGCATCGTGCACGGCGTCGGCCACATACTGCCGTGCGGTGATGCCGCCCGTGCACAGCTCATCGTTGGACGCCGCGAGGGCACAGACAACGAATTTGGTCCCGGTCCTGAGGGCAGTCGCGACCCCGGCATGACCGTCGAAGATGTAAAATACATGATCGACGTAGACGACCCGTATGGGGCTTGCGGCGTCGAAGCCCTGTTGCCGCAAGTCCAGCTCGGCGTCAGCTGGCTGGGCCGATTGCTGGATCGCCCGCGTCGGGACCAGATTGCGTGGATCGATGAAGCACACCGGCTTGCTGGCACTTTCCTTGAACCCGGTGATTTGTCTGACGATATCATCCACGGACGCAAAGGTCGTATCGATTACGAGATCATAGTTGAGCAGATTGTCTATATCGACATCGTAGTATTTCTTGAATCGGATGAGCTCACTCTCGCGCCGTGCCAATATGGGCCGGGTGGGATCGGAGATCGAGCGATAGTCTTCGTCGCTGCGCTGCGCCCCGACGATCCGCCGAGCCGCGGCTCGATCCGATATGTACAGATAAACCTTCAACGTGTCCGGAACGAAATGCCACGCCATGCGGGATTCGACCACGAGGTCCCCGGGAGGCAGCGCCAGGAGATAGCCGTCGATCTCCTTATCGATGCTGGGGTCCTGCTCGGCGAGCTTGTTCAATTCAAGCACGGTGAGGCCGCGTGCCTGCGCAAGTTGCCGCTGTATCCCACCGGTCGACAGCGGCTCCCTGCCGCCCAGGTCGGCCAGCCGCCTCGCTATGGTCGATTTCCCGCTCCCGATGTCTCCCGCAATGGTGATTCGCAATGGAACGCCTCTCTGACGTCATTCCGATACCCCTAACCGGACAGCGCACTCTGGCGCCATCCGGGGAGGTCCGCCCGGATGGCGCAAGCGCAATCCGGGCAGCACAACCCAATTGATACGCAGACCACCCAAGCATGTATTACTTCGGCAGTGTCAAGGCAGCTGGATGCAGGTGCCGGTGAGCTCACGAAGGTGACGATGCGCTCCCGATTGCCCGCCAGACCGCATAAGGCGTGATCGGCAGGTCGATGCCGCGTACTCCGAGATGCCAGAGCGCATCGACGACAGCGTTTCCGATGGCGGCCGGCGGCCCGATGGTGCCGGTCTCGCTGCCTCCTTTGACACCAAGCGGATTGCTCGGCGCGGGAGTGCAGATGAAATCCGACTTGAGCGGCGGCATGTCATCCGCGCGCGGCATGGCATAGTCCATGAAGGTCCCGGTCAGAAGCTGGCCGCTTTCGCGATCGTAGATGACGTGCTCCATCATCGCCTGGCCGATGCCTTGGGCGAGGCCGCCTTGGACCTGGCCTTCGATGATCATGGGATTGATCATCGTGCCGCAATCGTCGACGGTGTAATATTCGCGAATCCTCACCCGGCCGGTGTCCTCGTCGATGAGGACGACGGCAAGATGCATGGCCTGCGGGTCATTGAGGTCGGGCGGATCGTAGAAGATCGTGCATTCCAACCCGGGCTGGAATCCCGGCTCGGCGGGGTAAGTGGCGCCGTGATAAGCAGCGTCTGCGACCTCCGCGAATGAAATCTTGCGGTTGGTTCCGCGCAATGAGAAAAGCGCGTTCTCATAGTCGAGATCGTCCGGCTTGCCTTCCAGTAGATGTGCCGCAAGGCGCCGCGCCTTGGTCTCGATAGCCTCGCCGGCGCGATATATCGCGGTACCGCCAACCGAGGCGGACCGGGAGCCCCATGTTCCGTTTCCATAGGGAACCTGGTCGGTGTCGCCCTGAACGACTTCGATGTGCTCAATCGGAATACCGAGACGGTCAGCCGCGATCTGGGCGAAAGTGATGCTGTGCCCTTGGCCGTGGGAATGGCTGCCGCTGAATACAGTCACGTTCCCGTCAGTATGGACACGTATGGTTGCGGACTCGAAGCCGCCGTGCAGGCCGCCCCGGGCCGACAGCTGCCGGCTTGGCCCTGTGCCCGATTTGTCCAGGAAGGCGGCAAGACCGATGCCCATCAGCTCGCCCTGCTTGCGCAGCGCGATCTGCTCGCGACGCAGGTCATTGTACTTCGCCATTTCCACCAGCCGATCCAGCAACGCCGGAGGATCGCCACCGTCGTACACGCGGCCAACCGGCGTTTTGTAGGGAAATTGCGAAGCCTGAAGCAGATTGCGACGCCTGATATCGACGACGTCGATCCCCATCTCACGCGCGGCGTTTTCGACCAGCCGCTCGTTCACCCAGGTGGCCTCGGGTCGGCCGGAGCCGCGATAGGCGTCGATCGGGACCGTGTTGGTGTAGACGGTGCGGACTCGGAGGTTCAGGGCTGGCGTGGCGTAGAGGCCCGTAATGGTCTGCGGGTAGGAATTCCCGGGGATGCTCGGCGCGAAGTTGCTGAGGTATCCGCCCAGGCAAGCAATGGTGTCGACCTCGAGCCCCAGAATGTTTCCGCCTTCCGCGAGTGCCATCCGAGCCCTGGTCGAATGATCCCGCGCCTGCGTGTCGGACAGGAGCGTCTCGCTGCGGGTCGCCGTCCATTTCATCGGCCGGCCGAGCTCGCGCGCCATCCACACCACGGTCGAGACCTCGACGTGGAAATTCACCTTGTTCCCGAATCCGCCGCCAACATCGGGCGCGATCACGCGCAGCTTATGCTCGGGGATATTGAGCGTGTATTTGCAGATCCAACGCCGCAGCATGTGGGGAACCTGCGTGGTAGCCCACAGTGTGCAACGGTCGGTCTCCGATTCGCAGCTTGCGAGATAGGAGCGCGGCTCCAGCGGATTGCCAGCGATGCGGTTGCTCTCGAGCGTGAGCGCGGTGACATGGGCCGCCTGGCTGAAAGACGCCTGCGTCAGCTCGGGATCGCCCCGCAGGATTTCGCTGATCAGGTTGGTGCCAAGCTCCTCGTGTACGACTGGAGTGCTGGGATCGAGGGCGCGCGCCGTGATGCCGGCCACGGGCAGCGGATCGTACTCGATCTCGATCGCTTCGAGCGCATCCAGCACCTCGTACAGATCCTTGGCCACGACTGCCGCGACGACGTCGCCCACGTGATGAACTTCGTCGGCTGCGAATGCAGGCCTGAGCGCCTCGCGCATGGAGGTGCCATCGCTCGAAGGCATCGGATGCACGCAGACGAGCTTGCCATGGCCGGCCTTGATCCAATCCTGCGCGGTCACGATGCGGAGGACGCCCGGACAGGCAAGCGCCCGGCGCGCATCGATGCGAACTATTCGCGCATGCGCATGCGGGCTGCGGAGAAAGCCGATGAATGCACAGTCGGGAAGCTTGATGTCATCGACGTATTTCCCCCGGCCGGTCAGAAACCGGAAGTCCTCGGGGCGGCGCAGCGGCTTTCCGACGTACATTCTGGATCCCGAGGACGGAGCAGGACTCCAGCCGCAAGTAAGCGGGGATCAGCTGCTTGATTTCCGCGGCCTGCGACGCAGGCGTCAGAACCGATATAGGCGCGCCGGATTGTCGACCAGGATCAGCTTGCGCGTCGCCGCATCGGGCGCCCAGACCGTGAGCTGGTTCAGCAGTCTCCCGTCGTCAATCTGAAACAGAGGGGTGACGTCGGTCGCCTTGCTGTCTGGCGGCGTGTTCGAGTTGGGGTGCGGCCAGTCGGTGCCCCACACGATCCGTTCGGGGTTGGCTGCGATCAGGGCTTTGGCAAGGGGTGCGGCGTCCGCGTAATCAGGAGCTTGATTTGAGGCACGGTACGCACCGGAGATCTTGACGTAGGCCTTGCCGGAACGGACGAGCTCGAGCAGGTCGGCAAAGCCGGGCGGGTTCGGCCCCAGCGCTGCCTGGGCGCCGCCAAAATGATCGAACGCGACCGGCACCGGCGAGTTCAGTACCTGATCCTTGATGCCGGAGATGACCGCGAGATTGGTATAGATCTGAATGTGCCAGTTGCGGCTAGCCATCCGGGGCAGAGCGGCCTGAAAACGCTGACGCGCAACGGCGGGGTCAT
>DASXIG010000538.1:0-2254 GCA_036498105.1 Xanthobacteraceae bacterium
GCAAAACGCGCCTCCTCATCAGGATCGATGCGTTCGCGCCATGCCGTCGACGGTTCAGCCACGTCGGGGTCCTCTTACCTTGGGAAGCGCGCCACCGGACACTTCCACCCGCACTGGTAGGCTTGCTGCCGACAACAAGCAACCGAGTGACCTCGCTAATGCGCCTTCTTCGTCGCCGCCCGGAACAGGGGCAATTAATTTCGCTGTTTGCTCAAAACCATTCCCTGTGTGCGCCCTGCAGGCGCGTTTCTCTAGTGGAGGAAGGTTCCACCCGGATAAGTGTCGATGGATTCGGTAGCTGACGAGCGGTCTGGCCGGGTGACTGGCCGGAGCGAAGCCTCGTGACAAAGGTTGCCTTGGGCAGCTGAGCGATCTTGCGAGCCGCAACAAGAGTGAAGCCTGAGCAGGCCTCGAAAGTTTTAACGCGGATGCCGACCCGCCACAGGGACGGGGCAGGCAGCACGGGCTGGGAAGCCATCGACAGATGCACCAGCTCGATCCGCCGGGGTAATGGGCGCGGCGCGTCGGAAGAGAGAGACGGGTCATCAGGGGAGACCCGCTTTGGGCGAGGCGCGAGCCTCGACGTCATCTTCGGGATGGCGGCCTCGAGCGGGAGTCGGACAGGGGCGTAGTAGTGTTGAAGCCGGGTAACTCCGGCCGAGCGAAGGCCCCTGACTTCAGACGTGCTTGCCGAGGCGGGCGAAGGTCGAGGGGATTGGCGATGAGCCTTACAACTCCGGAAAAGATCAGCAGCCTGCAGCGGAAGCTCTATGGCAAGGCGAAGGCGGAGGCCGCCTACCGCTTCTACCTTCTCTACGACAAGATTTATCGGCCGGACATTCTGGAACACGCCTATGCGCTGGCCCGTCTCAACGACGGCGCGCCGGGAGTGGACGGGGTGACGTTCGAGGCGATCGAGGCGTCGGGCTTGGAAGGGTGGCTGGCGGCTCTGCGCGAGGATGTCGCCGCGAAGACGTACCGGCCCCAGCCTGTGCGACGGGTTATGATTGCCAAACCGGGCGGCGGGGAGAGGCCTCTGGGCATTCCCACCGTCCGGGACCGGGTCGTCCAGACCGCCGCCAAGTTGGTGCTGGAGCCGATCTTCGAGGCGGATCTGGAAGATTGCGCCTACGGATACAGGCCCAAGCGAAGCGCGCTCGACGCCGTCCAGTTGACGCACCGGCTGATCCGCCGCGGCTACACTGACGTCGTCGACGCCGATTTGTCCAAATACTTCGATGCGATCCCGCATCGCGAGCTCATGCAAAGCGTGGCTCGGCGAATCTGCGACCCGCAGGTGCTGCGGCTGATCAAGCTGTGGCTCTCCTGTCCGGTCGAAGAGCGGGGCGGCAAGGGAGGGCGGCGCATGACGGGAGGCAAGAGCAACAAGCAGGGCACGCCGCAAGGCGGGGTGATCAGCCCGTTGCTGGCCAACCTCTACATGAACCGCTTTCTGAAGTTTTGGCGGATGCGAGAATGCGGAGCGGCGTTCCGCGCCCATCTGGTCAACTTTGCCGACGACTTCGTCATCCTCAGCTGCGGTCACGCAGAAGAGGCCCTGGCGTGGACGAGAGCGGCGATGACGCGGCTGGGACTTACCATCAACGAGGCGAAGACCTCGATCAGGGACGCCCGCACGGAAGGCTTCGACTTTCTCGGCTACACCTTGGGACCGAGATTCGCCCCGCAGAATGGGCGGAAGTATCTGGGCGCAAGTCCATCCAGGAAAAGCGTGCAACGCATCAAAGACAAGATCGGCGATCTGGTGACGTCGAGAAACAAGGCTCCGTGGCCGCAAGTTCGCAATCGACTAAACCGCCTGCTGGCGGGTTGGTCCGCCTACTTCAGCTACGGTTCCCGCACCTCGGCCTATCGGGCGGTCGATCACCATGTCAGCGACCGCGTTCGACACTTCCTCGCCAAGCGGCACAAGCAACCGGGACGGGGAACGCGGCGGTTTTCCTGGAGCGACATCCAGGGCAAATTCGGAGTCGCCTCCCTCGTCCTCAACAAACCCCGCGCCGCCGCCGTGGGCCTGCCGTGAAGTCTGTCGGAAAGCCGGATGCGAGAAATCCGCCAGTCCGGTTTGATGAGCGGGGAAGGGAAACGGAGCCTTTGGCCACGCGCCTCACCGCCGCCGCGCCCTTCCTCGACTCTACTCCACCGCGAATTCCGACGCGAAAATTCCCTGTTCCTTGTTCGCGAGAAGGGGACTCAAGCGTCGACCTTCTCGACCGAGGCCTCGTAGATTTCG
>DASXIG010000539.1:0-6418 GCA_036498105.1 Xanthobacteraceae bacterium
CGAGCGCGCGCTCGAGCGAAGGCAGGTCGACGTTGACCATGCGCTTCAAGGATTGTTGCGCGGCTTCTTTTGGATGGGCGTAGACGAAATCCACGGCCTGCTTGTGCACGAGCATGATGGCGCGCAGCTTATCCGGCTGCCTGTCGACGAATTCCTGCGAAGCGGCCAGGACGTTCGAGATCACGTGCGGCAGCACGTCCGAGACCCGGGCGATCACGCGGTACTTGTTGCCGAACTTGCTCTGCAGCGGCTCGTACATGTAGGCGGTATCGACTGCGCCGCTGTTGAGCGCCGCGACCGCAGCGCCGACTCCGAGCGGCACCTGTGTGACCTGCCAGGGATCGATGCTGTCGTGCCGCAGGAGCATCTCGCCGTAGACGCGGGTGAGGCCGCCCGGGGTAGTGGTGCCGAACTTGCCGCCGATGATGTCGCGGAGCGACTTCACCCGGGAACCCGCCGGCACGACCCAGTCGTTGTCCGCAGCATTGTTGGTGGTCGCCCCGATGATCTTGATCGGCAGGCCGGCGCTGAAGCCGCTCACGCTCGCGCCGATCGCTGTATCGGCGAAGGGCACGCCGCCCGCGAGCATGTTGCGCAGCGTCGTGCCGCCGCCCTGGGAGCTGATGACGTCGGTGATTTCGACGCCGTTCTTGCGGAACAGATCCTGCTCCAGTGCGATGATCCAGGGAACGCTGGCCATCACCTGGCCGAAGTGCGAGACATGGATCTCTTCGGCTGCCGCGCTCGAGCATCCAATCACTGCGGCGCAGGCCGCGGCGAACAGATATCGCAGCATAGTCTCCTCCTGCTCTACAGCGTTCCCCAGACCGCGCGGGCGGTTTCCATAATCCGCTCGAGCTTCCGCCATTGCTCGTCTTCCCCGAGCTGCACGGCCCCCACACCGCTGCTGAAGCCGCATTGCGGGCTGAGCGCGAGCTGATTGAGCGGCAGCCGGCGTGCGGCATCGTCGATGCGCCGCTTGAGGTCGTCTTGCGATTCGAGGCTTGCGCTCTTGGTGGTGACCAGTCCGAGCACGGCGATCGTGTCCTTGCGAATAAAGCGAAGCGGATCGAAGCTGCCGGCGCGCTCGCTGTCATACTCCAGCAGCAAGCGGTGGTGATCGAGACCGGAGAAAAGCCGTTCGGCGATGGCGTCATAGTGCCCTTCGCGATGCCATTGCGGCATCACTGTACCGGTGACGGGATCGGTGCCGCGCGGATTACCGCGACAGATATGCAGCCCGAACGTCACCCCGTCGAAGCCGGCAATGACGGCGTTCTCGGCCTCAATCGCGCGATCGAGGTTCTTGTCGGGGTCCTCGCCTCTCGACCGCATCCGGTTGAGAGAGAGTTGATCGACATAAGCGGTGAAACCAGGCGCATCGATGTGCACGTAGCGGCAGCCGGCCTGGATCAGCTCAGATATCATCTGCCGCTCGATGGCGACCACATCGGCGATGAATTCGTCAATGTCCTTGTAAACCGCCCCCGACCGCTCCCAGGCGAAGCGCTGGGAAATCCGATCCGGGCCGATCAAGCTGACCTTGACGGGATTCTGCGCACAGCGGGCGGTGAAATGATACTCCTCGAGCACGACATTGCGTTTCAGGCGCAGCCGCTCGACGGCAGCGCGCCGGGTCGTGATGGCCGGGCCCGATGCGTCGAAGTTCTGCTCGGTGCGATGCAGCGGGCGGTTCGGCTCGCGCCAGTCGCCGAGGCTCTCCACGTGTGCGGGGACGTCAAAGCCGCTGACCGCGGCGCTGAAGCTTTCCTGGAAATTACTTCGCCGGAATTCGCCGTCGGTGACGATGGGCCAGCCGATCGCCTCCTGCTTGCGCACCACATCGACAATCGCCTTGTCCTGGGCAGCGCGAAGCTCGGCATCTCCGACCTCCCCGCGTGCGTGCAGATCGAATGCGTCGCGTAGCGATTGCGGCGCTACCATGCTGCCGTTCTGATCGACGCGAAGGCGCCTCAGATCGATCCGGTTCTCGAGCATTGGGCTGTTCCTTCCTGACCTTGCTGTGGCCGGCGCATCACGGAAACGCGACCAGCCAAGAATTGCCCCATTCTGCGGGCATGAATCGGCACGGCAGCCCCGAATCAACCCCCTAGTGAGAAGCGGGGCTGCTGGCCCCGGCGACAACCTCCCCGGGGCCTTTCTTTTGCAGCAAAGTCGTCAATGGAACAATGTTCCAGCTCCACCGTTTCCGCAACAAACAAGGTGCAACAGCCAGTGTCGCCACGCCGGAACTTGCCGCCAGGGTCGGTGCTGCGAGCACCATCATGTACCGACCAGGTGGTTCCGGATGGCAACCAGCGCCACGATCATTGGCCGCAAGAAACGCGCACGCAAACCACGCAACGGGCGAACACTCCGGCTTCTGCGAGTTCTCGGCCCGGGTCTCATTACCGGTGCCTCCGATGACGATCCCAGCGGCATAGCGACTTACAGCCAGGCAGGCGCGCAATTCGGATTCGCGATCTCCTGGACCATGCTGTTCAGCTATCCGCTCATGGTCGCGATCCAGCAGATCAGCGCCCAGATCGGACGCACGACGGGCAGGGGCATCGCCGGCAACATCCGACAGCATTATCCGGGCTGGCTTCTTCACGGCATCGTCGGATTGCTGCTGATCGCCAACACAATCAACATCGGAGCCGACCTCGGCGCGATGGGTGATGCGCTCGCGCTTCTCATCGGAGGGCCGCCTCTGGTGTACGTGATCTTGTTCGCGAGCTTGTGCGTGGCGCTCCAAGTGTTCCTGGATTACGGGCGCTACGCCTCCGTCTTGAAATGGCTCACGCTTGCGCTGTTTGCCTATTTCGGCACCCTCATGGTGGTAGAGGTTCCCTGGGCGCAAGCGGCGCGCGGCTTGCTCATCCCGACGCTGTCGTGGGATCCGGCCTTCTGGACCACGGTCGTTGCGGTTCTGGGTACCACCATCAGCCCTTATCTCTTTTTCTGGCAGGCCGCACTCGAGGCGGAGGACATTCGCGCGATCCGGGAACGCAAGCCGCTGGTGAAGGCGCCCGAACAGGGAGAGGACGCAGTCGCGCGCATCCGCCTCGACACCCAGGTAGGAATGGCGTTCTCCAATCTCGTGGCGCTCGCCATCATTCTCACGACCGCGGCCACCTTGCACGCGAGCGGGATCACCCATATCGAGAGCTCGAGCGAAGCAGCCGAAGCGCTGCGGCCCGTGGCCGGCCCGTTTGCGTTTGCCCTGTTCGCGCTCGGCATCGTGGGTACCGGGCTCCTTGCCGTCCCGGTTCTGGCGGGGTCGGCCGCGTACGCGCTCGGCGAAGCACGGCGATGGACGATTGGGCTTGCGCGCAAGCCGTCGCGAGCCAGGGCCTTCTATGCGGCGCTGGTAGGCGCCACGATGGCAGGCGCTGTCATGAACTTCCTCCCCCTCAATCCAATCAGGGCGCTTTATTGGACGGCGGTGATTAACGGCATCGTGGCGGTACCCGTCATGATCATGCTGATGCACATGACGGGCAATGCCAAGATCATGGGAGCGTTCAAGGTGAATGACGGGCTTCGATTGGTGGGCTGGCTCTCGACCGCCGTCATGGCAGCGGCCGCGGTTTCGATGTGCGTCACGACGGTGGTGTGAGCGCTCTGAAATGTGAGGGGGTATCCCTCTTATTGTTGTTTACAATGAGAGCAAATTTACGCCCGCATCGGTTGCGCTCGGGCAGCCGACGCCCGCGTGCTGCACTCGTGCGCCAGACAAGGAGATGAGCCGCACAAGCAGACAGTGGCGTGAGCAGCGGTCTTTGCCGCCCGTGACCAGGTCGGCGAGGCGGACGCGCTCGTGGGGGGCACTCCTTGTAGATGCGAATGTACGGTGGTTGTCGCGCGAGCAATCGTGCTGCATTGTCCTGGAGTCAGCCTCTTGGGGCGAACGCGTAAACTGGAGCAGAATTCGGGTGGCAACGGCAAATGGCGTGAGGGTGGTCGGATATCACGACCTCCCCGGGGGCGGACAGGTCGTCGTGCGCAACAACATCGCCTACGTGGGCCATGTGAAGCCACCCGACGGCACCAGCATCATCGATGTTTCCGATCCATCGAAACCGCGCGAGCTCGCGCGCATCAGCGTTCCGGAAGGCACGCTGTCGCACAAGGTGCGGGTCGAGAACGGGGTGATGCTGGTCAACCGCGAAGTCTTCCCCATCGGCCGGGTCGATCCGGACTTCCAGGGCGGGCTCGAAGTCTTTGACGTCAGCACTCCGTCGAAGCCAAGGCACATCACGACCTGGCGCGCGCGCGGAATGCACCGTTTCACCTTCGACGGCCGCTACGTCTATGGCTCGCCCGAGCTCGACGGCTATCGCGGCAACGTCGCAGCCATCATCGACTTTGCGGACCCCGCGCGCCCGCAGGAGGTCGGCCGCTGGTGGATGCCGGGGCAATGGATTGCCGGCGGCGAGCAGCCGGACTGGGACGGAACTGCGCATCGCTGCCATCACCCCATACGCTTCGGCAATCGTCTCTACACCAGCTACTGGCACGGCGGCTTCGTCATCCTCGACATCGAAGACCTCACCAGGCCCAAATTCATCTCGGGGCTCGATTGGAGCCCGCCGTTTCCCTGGCCCACGCACACCGCCTTGCCCATCCCCTTCCCCGTGCGCGGACGGCGCATCATGCTGGTCGCGGATGAGGACGTGGTGCGGCTCGAAATGTCCGCGCCGGCATTCCTCTGGATCGTCGACATCACGGACGAAAGAAAGCCGATCCCGTTCGCGAGCTTCCAGGTGGCGGAGGAGGACGGCTCGCCCAAGGCCGACTACACCGGCATGCATCAGTTCTGCGAGGAGGTCCGCGGCACCGAAATCCCCATCGCCTGGTTCGCCCACGGGCTGCGCATCGTCGATATCGCCAATCCGCACGCGCCGCGCGAAGTCGCATCCTTCATCCCGGATGTGCCGCCGGGTGCAACGCGGGTGCAGAGCAACGACGTGTGCTTTGACGACCGCGGCCTGATTTATCTGATCGACCGCGCGCGCGGGCTGCACATTCTCGAGCGAGCATGAGCGAGCTGCGCAAAGATGTATCAAATTCGTAGCATGAGCACCTGATCATGGATCTGATCATCCGCAATGCACGTGTGCGGGAGCAAAAGGAGCTTGTCGATATCGCCGTCGACGGAGAGAAGATCTCCGCCGTCGCGGCATCGCTTCCGGGCCATGCACGGAACGAGATCGACGCCGGCGGCAGCCTGGTTCTGCCCGGCCTCTTCAACCTGCATTATCACGCCGACAAATGCCTTCTGGGCGAGATCATGCGGCCGAACGTCTCCGGCACGCTTCCGGAGGCGATCGAGATCACCAATGATTTCAAGCGCAAATACGATCCGGCCGAGGTGGCCACGCGCGCCGTGCGCACCCTCGAGCAAGGCGTCAAGAACGGCACCACCTTCTTCCGGCTGTTCTGCGACGTCGGCACCATCGGAGGACTGCGCGCCGCGCGCGGCCTGTTGCTCGCGCGCGAGAAGATGAAACGCTGCTGCCGCATTCAGGTGGTCGCGTTTCCGCAGGAAGGAATCGTGCGCGACCCGGGCGCCGCCGAGCTGATGGAAGAGGCGATCAGGGAAGGTTGCGACATCGTCGGCGGGTTGCCCTGGTACGAATACACCGACGAGGATGCGCGCCGGCATATCGACATCTGTTTCGGCATGGCGTCCAAGCACGATCTCGATGTCCACATGCTGGTGGACGACACCGACGACGCCAACTCGCGCAGCCTCGAATATCTGGCGGTCAAGACCATGCGCGAAGGCTTTCAAGGCCGTGTCACCGCGAGCCACTGCGGAGCCATGGCCGGCTACAACGACGCATATGCGGCCAAGATCGTGGACATGGTGACGAGCGCGGGCGTCACCATCTCGGTCAATGCGCACATCAATCTCGTCTGCTCGGCGCGGCTCGATCGCGAGCCCAGGCGGCGCGGCATCGCGCGCGTGAAGGAGCTCCTGGCGCGCGGCGCCAATGTCGTCACTTCGCAGGACGACGTGAACGATCCCTATTATCCCTTCGGCAAGCCCGACCCGCTCGAATGCGCCTTGATGATGGCGCACGTCGCCCAGCTCACGCTGCCGCACGAGCTCGAGCAGGTCATGGATATGATCACGGTCAACTCGGCGCGCGCGGCACGCCTCGACGACTACGGCATCGCGCCGGACAAGCGCGCGGACCTTGTCGTGGTCGGCGCGACCTCGGAGCACGAAGCGCTGCGCCTCCAGCCGCCGCGCCTGCACGTGTTCAAGGACGGCCGCGAAGTCGCGCGCTCCGTGCTGACGCAGGAGCTGTTATCGGATCGCGGGCCTGCCGGAGCGCACGAGAGGTAGTCCACCAGCCGACGTCGAGTTGACCGCGAGCATCGACCATGCCGGACCGTAACAGCC
>DASXIG010000540.1:0-2199 GCA_036498105.1 Xanthobacteraceae bacterium
ACGAGGGCATAACCCATGTGCCGTTCATCTGGGCGGAACCCGGAGCCGGCAGGGCGCGGCGCACCGACGTGCTCGCCGGCACACTGGACATCGCTGCGACCATTCTCGATCGCGCGCAGGTGCAGCCCTACAACGGCATCCAAGGTGCAAGTCTGTTGCCGGTGCTTGAAGACACAAGTGCCGGCCTTGCGCGCGATCCCCTCGTGATCGAGGACGATCAGCAGCGCGCGGTCTTCGGACTGCCTGCGGGGGCGCGGCTGCGCACGATCGTCACGCAACGCTGGCGCATGACCATTGCCCAGGATGATCCCTACGGCGAGCTCTACGATCTCCACAACGATCCGGACGAAATGGACAATCTGTTCGAGGACACGGCGCATCGCGGCGTGCGCGCAGAGCTGATGGAGCTGCTCGCCTACCGCGAGATGGAGCTTGCCGACCGCAGCCCATTGCCAGCGGGCCGCGCCTGAACAAGCGCGGGTGGAGCGCATGTGCCGTTCGCCAGACGGCACCCTCGGCTGGCTTTAATAACAATATCGAAAAGATGTTGCAGCGGGGCGCTCAAACCGTATCGACCATCCTTCGCTCCGTTGCTAGAACTGCCGGCCCGGCGAGCATGCGACGGGATCGCTCGATCGCAACTGGGAAGCTTGAACAGGCCCAACGGAGAATGCTTTCGTATTTGGCCGACGGATCTCGACTTGAATATTTGTTCATGATGATCTCGGGCTCGGGTCCACCGTTGCGCCGCATTTCAACGGCTTCTGCGTCGCCACGGGAGGGCGCGTTGAGGCAAATCATGCGGGGTTCGGCACTGATCCTTCGATCCGCGCTCCCGACGTTGGCGCTCCTGCTGGTGTATGCGCTCCTGCTTCCGGCATCGGCAGCCGCGCAGACTGCCGCCGACGAGGGGGCACCGCCCACGCCAGTGCGGCGCGAGATTCTAGCCATCTATGACAGCCGCCAGGAGCCGCGCCCAGACCAGACCCGCATTCATCGGTTTGCGGAAATGCCGCTCAATTACCTGGGCTTCGTGCTCAGCTACTGGGACGTCAATGCGGAGTTGCCGAGTGCCGAGCGCACCGCCAATGCTCGGGGGGTCATCACCTGGTTTCGACGCGCCCCTCCGGGCTCATTCTATGTGTGGGGGCTCGATCAGCTCCAAAGAGGGCTCCGGATGATCGTATTGGGAGACAACGGGCTCCCTGCCGGCAACACGTCTTTGGCGGACGCCAATCGCATGTTCCAGGAGATCGGCTTCGGTCTGAGCGGGGCCATGGTCGACATAACCTATGCTACGAAAATCCTCCACCGGGACGGGCTTATCGGCTTCGAGCGCGAACTCGATCCGGTCCTGCCGGCGTTCCCCATCGTGGGCGCTCTAGGCCAGGAGATTGCCTCTCATCTCGTGCTGGAGCACCGGGAGGGCGATCTGGTGCTTGCCTCGAGCGTCGTGCTCACGAGCGAGCGCGGCGGTTACGCCGCCAATGGGTATTTCGTGTATGAGGAGCCCGGGACCGGGCGCACGAAATGGCTCGTCGACCCATTCGCGTTTTTTCAGAAGGCTTACGGCGCACAACGCATGCCGATTCCGGACGCGACAACACTCTCCGGCCGGCGCATCTGGTTCAGTCACATCGACGGAGACGGCTGGAACAATGTCAGTTACATCGAGGATTACCGCGACAAGCCTACCGTTGCGGCGGGCGTGGTGCTGCGCGAGCTCATCGCCCCCTATCCCGATCTGCCCGTCGCTGCCGGGGTGATCGGGGCCGACATCGACGAACGCTACGGCACCCCTGAGGCCGGCCGGCAGGCCGCGCGTGAGCTCTTTGCGCTGCCGCAGGTCGAAATTGCTTCGCACACCTATTCACATCCGTATCAGTGGAGCTTCTTTGAAAGCTACGACCGCAAGCTCGAGGAACGCCTTATCGGTCCCGATGAATCCGAATGGAAGGCCGTGCTCGGCGACCGTATGCGGCGCATTGCCCAGAGACTGTTTCCGGGCCTTGTGCACAAGGGCAGCGAAAGCGACGTCAAAGTGGCGGGCGACGATCCCCCGCGCGCCTACAGCGATTTTCCATTTGATCTCGACCAAGAGATCCGCGGATCGGTGCTGGCGGCAGAGGAGCTCGCGCCCGAGGGCAAGCACGCCACGCTGTATCTCTGGAGCGGCGGCGCAGAGCCATTCCAGGCGGC
>DASXIG010000541.1:0-2677 GCA_036498105.1 Xanthobacteraceae bacterium
TCGCGCACCGCGGCTTCGGCGCGCGCGCAAAGCGTGTCGAGCGCGTCCTTCAGCCCGGCGGGGCCCTGCTCGGCCGGCCAGGTCGTGTCGAGAATGCGCGACCTGAAATGACCGGAGCCGATCTCCGAGAAGGCGCGGATCTTCTCCAGATCCGCGTTGGTAAGGATGGGCTGGCGCGCTTCCAGGCGCTTGAGGTGGGAGGCGCCTTCGACGTCGAACAGGTTGGGCCGCGGCCCGATGATGGAAACGAGGCTCATGACCAGCTCTTCGCGGATCGGGTCGATCGGCGGGTTGGTCACCTGCGCGAAGTTCTGCTTGAAATAGGTAAAGAGCAGCTTCGGCTTGTTCGACAGCGCCGAGATCGGCGTATCGTTGCCCATGGAGCCGACCGCCTCCTCGCCCGCAACCGCCATGGGCGACATCAGGATGCGGAGGTCCTCCTGGGTGTAGCCGAACGCCTGTTGCCGATCGAGCAGCGCGAAATTGGAAAGCGGCGCCTGCTCCGGCGCAGCCGGCAGGTCCTCCAGCACGATCTGCGTGCGTTCGAGCCACTCCTGGTACGGGTGACTTTTCGCCAGCGCCGCCTTGAGCTCCTCGTCCGGGATGAGACGGCCCTGATCGAGATCGACCAGCAGCATCTTGCCGGGCTGCAGGCGCCACTTCCGCACGATGTCTTTTTCCGCGATGGGAAGGACGCCCATCTCGGACGCCATGATGATGCGCTCGTCGCGGGTAACGAAATAGCGTGCGGGGCGCAGGCCGTTGCGGTCGAGCGTAGCGCCGATCTGGCGGCCATTGGTGAAAGCGATGGCGGCAGGGCCGTCCCACGGCTCCATCAGAGCGGCGTTGTATTCGTAGAACGCGCGGCGTTCCTCATCCATGAGCGGATTGCCCGCCCAGGCCTCCGGAATCATCATCATCATGGCGTGAGCGAGCGGGTAGCCGCCCAGCACCAGAAACTCGAGCGCATTGTCGAAGCAGGCGGTGTCGGATTGCCCCTCGTAGGAAATGGGCCAGAGCTTGTTGATGTCGTCTCCGAACAGCTCCGACGATACCGATGCCTGGCGCGCCGCCATCCAGTTGACGTTGCCCCGCAGCGTGTTGATCTCGCCGTTGTGCGCGACCATGCGGTAGGGGTGCGCCAGCGACCAGGTGGGGAAGGTGTTGGTGGAGAAGCGCTGATGCACCAGCGCCAGCGCGCTCGCAAAATCGGGGTCGTGCAGGTCGGGATAATAGCTGCCGAGCTGATCGGCGAGGAACATGCCTTTGTAGACCACGGTGCGGCAGGAGATGGAGACCGGGTAATACCCGGAAAGCCGGCGCTCCTTGCGGGTGTAGATGGCATTGGAGATCGACTTGCGCAGCACATAGAGCCGGCGCTCAAACTCGTCCTCGGTCTTGATCCTCCTGCTGCGCCCGATGAACACCTGCAGGTGCACGGGCTCGGTCGGCTTGACCGCTTCGCCTAACGTGGAATTGTCGGTGGGCACTTCCCGCCAGCCTAGAAGCCCCATGCCTTCCCGCCTGATCATCTGGGCGTAGATGTCGCGAATGATCTGACGCCAGTCCGGATCGCGCGGCATGAACAAGGTGCCGACCGCGTAATCTCCAGGCTGCGGCAGCCTGATGCCGAGGCGATCGGCCTTCTTCAGGAAGAATCGATGCGGGATTTGCACCAGGATGCCGGCACCGTCGCCGGCGCGCGGATCGGCGCCGACCGCGCCGCGATGCTCGAGATTGCAGAGAATGGCGAGCGCGTCCTCGATCAGTTGGTGCGAGGCGCGGCCCTTGATATCGGCGATGAAGCCGACCCCGCAGGAATCCTTCTCCAGCGCGGGGTCGTAGAGGCCGTGCGCCTGCGGCGCTGCCCATGCGAAATCCCCGCGTCCCCCTTCTTCGGAGGCAGCGAGCGGCAGTCGGATAGGCGCCGAGGCAGCCGCGCTCATGCCACTTCCCCTCAATCTCCTCCGGCGCGAGCGCCGACGAAGCCGGACCTTTCCGATGTTGCGACGCTTGCTGGCGCTCAAGCGGCGTGGTCACCACGCCCGCGCATGCGCCATTGCATTCTTAGCGGCCTATCGCCCACGGCTCCTCGAGCGCGCGGCCACTCCTGTTGGCGATGTGGCGATGCCGCGGCACCGTTCAATCACCGCATCGGATCGACCGTACAAGGTACAGGGACCGGCGACCCTAACTGGGACAGCAATGCTGTCCTACTTGACCCTGCCAAATTCTAGCCGGAATGACAAGGGTTCGCCTACGCAAATTCGCCTGTCCGCGCCAACTTTCTTCGAATCGTTTGGGCTGCGCCGGGGTGCCTACACGCTATGCGCATGGAGCGCTTGAGCGAGCTCGCGCAACTGTAGAAATGCACAACCAATGAGGGCATAAAAATTAGCTCATTTGTAAACAACAATGAAATTTGCAGTGATTTGTCTCCCGCAGGTTGCGCGGGTAAAATATTACCAAACCCATCTTCGCCATTCATGGCTATGGCCACCACCGTTTGGTGTTTCCGAGGCCCGCCGGACGGCGCAAACAAAACACCCGGCGCGCTCTTCGCGGCCGGCTCAGCATACTAGGACGCCTATTCGTACTTGAGTCATGTTTCAATTGCAACAATTTTCTTGCTCTTCCTTGGCTCGCCATCCTAACCGGCAAGAGGTCTCCCCATTCG
>DASXIG010000542.1:0-2860 GCA_036498105.1 Xanthobacteraceae bacterium
CTGGCTTCAGCGGTACTACGGGCCTCTCCGCCACCCCAGTGCGCCCAGCCTGTCCCTCACGGGCGTCCGGTTGATCATCCCTGATCACGCATTGGGGCTTCCCGTGTTGCGTGCGCTTTCCTTGTGTACATGCTGCCGCCAGTACCCCGGTGCAGCGGCTGGGTGTAATCCTCGCTCATCTCACCCGGCCGTGGCAGCCTTCCCCGATTCGGCGGTCGGGTCGGCCTGCACATCGACCTTTTCGAGGCTTGCTCGGCGTTCACTCGCGTTGCGGCCTGCACACTCGCGCGGTCACCAAATCGTGACCGCTATTCGAAGGCTTCAGCCATTTCGTTACCTCCATGACTGCTCCGATTGCTTCCGGCTGGAGCGAATCGCCGGGTGGGCCTTGCACCCACTGGAAAGCGCCGCCTTTTCACGGCGCACGCCGACAGCGGTCATTCGTGGGAAGCAACTGGCTAGGTTCGATCGGAGCAGTCATTCGTTGCACCAGCCGATTGGCGGGTGGCGCTAGGTCCGGGACTCCCCCGAGCCCAAACGTTGGAGATCTGATCTCGTGCGACGTATCGGGAATGGTTTTCTTGAGCCATATTGACGCTCGGGATGATGCCGTGCGTCGGGAACGGGGCCGTGCTAGTTCAAAGTCGAACTGTTGGCCATCGGCGACGTTCTCACGCGCGATAGAGCTCACCCGCCGCTTATTCCGTGGAGAACCCGCCATGGGGTCCCGATGCAACGTCCTGCTGGTGGCGCCCCGCTTCAGCGGTCAGTCTTTTTGGAATTTTCAGGCGACCTGTGAGGTCTATGGCGCACGCTTCCCTGCCCCGCCGCTCGGGCTGATCACGGTGGCGGCGCTGCTGCCGTCGTCTTGGCAATGCCGTCTTGTCAATCGTAATACGGAGGAGTTGCGGGAGTCCGATCTGGATTGGGCGGATTTGGTGATGACCGGCGGGATGCTGCCGCAGCAGCCCGACACGCTTCGGGTCATCGAGCTTGCCCACGGACAGCGAAAGCCGGTGGTGGTAGGCGGCCCCGACGTTACGTCGTCGCCGGAAGCCTACAGAGCCTCAGACTTTCAGGTGCTCGGCGAGGCCGAGAGCATAATTGGGGCGTTCATCGAGGCCTGGAATTCCGGCGTGAGGCAGGGGGTCTTCGAAGCAAAGAAGTTCACCGCTGACGTTACTCAAACCCCGATTCCGCGCTTCGATCTGCTAAAGCCCAGCCAATACACCTATTTCGGCGTTCAGTTCGCGCGCGGCTGTCCTTTCACCTGTGAGTTCTGCGACATCATAGAGCTGTACGGGCGCGTGCCGCGGGTCAAGACGACGGAGCAGATGCTGGCCGAGCTCGAGACGCTCTACGATCTCGGACGTCGCGGCCATGTCGACTTCGTTGACGACAACTTCATCGGCAACAAGAAGGCCGTGAAGGCTTTCCTACCGCACCTGATCGCCTGGCAGAAGGGGCGGGGCTACCCCTTCGAGTTCTCGACCGAGGCTTCAATCAACATCGCCGATGACGACGCCCTGTTGGCGCTGATGCGCGAGGCGAATTTCTTCACCATTTTCGTGGGCATCGAAAGCCCAGACACCGACACGCTCGTGTCAATGCAGAAGAAGCAGAATACCCGCCGGTCGCTGGCGGAGTGCGTGCAGAAGATATACCGGGCCGGCATGTTCGTAAACGCGGGCTTCATTGTCGGCTTTGACAGCGAGAAGGGCGCCGTGGCCGACGCCATCATCGAGTGCATCGAAGCGACCTCGATTCCCTTCTGCATGGTCGGTCTTCTCTGTGCGCTGCCCACCACGCAACTGACCCGTCGCCTTGCGCACGAAGGGCGTCTATTTCCGCCCGACTACACGATGCGAGCCACCGGCGAGGATGGCGTTGGCGACCAATGCACCAGCGGGCTAAATTTCGAGACCGCCCGGCCTCGGCGGAACATCCTGTTGGATTACAGGAAGATCCTCGCGCACATCTATCGCCCCGCTGCGTACTATGAGCGGGTGCGGACGGTCGTGCTCACGCTGGATCGGCCTGAGTTGGACAGAAGCGCCAGCAAGGATGTGCCACCTCCTTGTCTCTTCGCGATCCCGTTGCGGGATCTCGTCCTGCTGTGGCGGCTCGCGTGGCGCATTGCTCTTCGGCAGCCGCGGGCGATGCTGCCCTTTTGGACAGTTTTCTATGAGTGCGTCAGGAAAAATCCCCGCGCCATCGACTACGTGGGCATACTCGCAGCGCTTTATCTCCACCTCATGCCGTTTTCGCGGTTTGTTATATCCGTGCTGGATCGACAGATTGCCGATATAGATACTGGAAAGTGGCATTCTCCGTCGGCGTGCCAGCCACGCCCACAACGTTGATGCGCGATCCCGATTACCGCGAGGCGGTTTAGTGCAACAGGCTTTTGACGCCGTCAGCATTAGGGCCGGCCGGATATTGAATGGCACCGGCTTGGACTGAACGACCGCTTCCGACCCTCGGAGGCGATTTGGGCGACGCCGACCGATGACCGAAATGGGGCAGGAAGAGCCATTCCCAGCGAGAAGGCTGAGTGGCCGAGAAGGGTGGAAAAAGCCGACCTAGTGCTCAGATTCAGTCACCTGATTCAGCTCATCTGCCCGAAGATCACCCGGCCGGCGGTATCTAGCCGATCCAAGGTGAAACATCTGACTGATTCTGAGCACTAGCTGCGCAGAAGCGATGAAGCGAATGCGGAACGCCGTACGACCGCGCGGATGTGCAGAACGAGCGCACTCACAAGCGCAATTTCGGCTGCGATTGATAAAACAGGAACCAGACCAGACGCAGCGAGCTTCGCCTCGGACAAGCGAAGTGCCGTGAGAATGGTATCGGTGAC
>DASXIG010000543.1:0-2281 GCA_036498105.1 Xanthobacteraceae bacterium
GTTCCGCTGCCAAGCTCGCTGCGCAGACGGACCGCGCCGCCAGATTGGTGGACAACGCCGAATACCATTGACAGGCCCAATCCCGTCCCCTTGCCAACCTCCTTGGTGGTGAAGAAGGGCTCAAAGGCACGCTCCACAACATCGAGACTCATGCCAGTCCCGGTGTCCCGCAACGAGACAAGGACGCAGTCCTGGCCGGCTACTTCAGCCGGCAACTCGGGGTCTCCAGCGGAAATGTTTGCGGTTTCAATTACGAGAACGCCACCTCCGGGCATCGCATCGCGTGCGTTGAGGGCTATGTTCAGCAGCACCGTCTCAATTTGACTGACGTCGATCCGGACCGGCCACAGTTCAATTGCCAACACATGGCGAATTTCGATGGATGCCCCGATGGTGCGGCCCAGCATCTCGCTCATTTCTGCGACGATTGCGTTGACGTCGGCCGGAACTGGATCGAGGCGCTGTTTGCGGGCGAAGGCAAGCAGTGCCTCAGTAAGTTTGGCGCCGCGCGCAGCGCCGCGTTGCGCCATACGCAAAAGACGCAGGCTCCTCTCGTCTGAAATGCGCGGCTCAAGCAGGGCCAGCGACCCCGATACGGCAGTCAGCAGATTGTTGAAGTCGTGCGCGACGCCGCCCGTGAGCTGCCCCATCGCCTCCATCTTTTGGGCCTGGAGGAGTGTTGACTGCGCCTGTTCTCGGGCACCTATCTCTTCCCGGAGCCGTTGAGTGCGCTCCGCCACCATGCTCTCGAGTTCATCCCGGTTGCACGCCAGCGCCGTAGCAGCATTTCGCAGCGCCTCTCGGACCTGGTCCAGCTCACGCACACCACCGATTAGCGGACCGATAGATTTGCCGCTCCCCAAGGCATCGGCGGCTGCCGTAAGGGCGTCCACGGGTCGGCGGATACCCCGGCCCACCCACGAAGCCAGCGCAAGGCTCAAGGCGAGGATCCCCGCGCCACCCCCGAAGGCTATCCGCTGCGCTCGCCTCAAAGGTGCGTCGACATATTCGCTGGGCAGTCCTATTGCTACGGTCCACCCGGTCAATGTCGACCGCCGGAACGTCGAATAGACGGGGATCCCATCGCTCGTAACGTTGGGGATCCAGCCCTCAATGGACTCCCGCAATTTCTTGCGGAGCATCGGTGCCACCGGCTGGCCGAGCAAGCGGTCGAGATCGCGGTTGCGCGCGGCGATGGCCCCGTTGCGGTCTAATATCGCCGCTATCCAATCGGGCGAAAGTTTCTCTTCTCGCATCAGAGCCGATAACGCCTCTGGCCCGAGCGCCATCGCCAGTACATAGGCGACCTTGCCCTCGCGAAAGACCGGCACCCCGACTACCAGGATCGGGCGCTTCAACACCGCGCCCATGATTAGATCGGAAATCTGCGGTTTTCCAGTCGCGACGACCCTGTCGTGCATTTCGGTGTCCGTCGCGCGCGGCAAGGGTTCGCCAAACGGCAGATTGGTGCTGAGCAGCTGCTGTCCCTTGGTATCGTGCAGGACGATTGACATGCCGCGGATTGAGAGCGCCGCCCGCATCTGCTGATCGAAAGCGCGGAAGTCGCCCGTTTGCAGGCTCGGCGACGTCGCGAGTGCCTGCAGCTCTGCCTGAATCGCGCTGATCTCGCGATCGACGTCGGCGAGGAAACTTTCGACCATTTGCTGCACATCGCTCTGGATCTGCGTGCGCTGGTCGTCGACCGTCCTTAGGATGGCGAAGCTCGCTATCGCTACCAGTGGCAGCGCGGTCACGAGCGCCAGCATCGTGAGCCGCGCCTGAATTCCCCAGCTGGCCCGGCGCAACAATATCTCCATGACGGATCTCGGCTCGGCAATCGGACGCCGTCCATTTAGCAGTTTTGCAACGCGCCCGTCCGGAAACCGTCAGAAAAGTGTGGGTCCTGTTCAGTCGTTTCACGAGATTTGCGCCTTCAGTAACGCCGATATCCGGTTCCAAGCTTTGATTAGCGCAGCCTACTTCATAGGTACCGCTGCGCTCAGGCGAAAGCGTGTGCCGCGTCGTAGCGATAGACCTCCTGCCTGAGCCGGCCGTTGTGGGCCCTCTCGAGGGCGTGACATCGGCAGGCGTGACATGAATCCAAGGAATTTGCGACCGCGATCCGGCCGATTGAGTTCGCGCCGGGCGAGATCTTCGGGGCCGGCACGATGGCGCCGATCGATTACATGGTCGGGCTGGCCGAGGGGCGCATTCCGCCGCCCGCCAACCTCGATATCGCTACGGTCCAGCAGCAGGAGCTGGCCAACACGTTCCGCTTCCA
>DASXIG010000544.1:0-2505 GCA_036498105.1 Xanthobacteraceae bacterium
TCCCCAGAGTTATGCACACGCGCGTGAATTTCGTCGCACGCGCAAACATGTAGGGTGGGCAAAATCGCGTCCTCACCTCAGAGACATGCACCAGAGGTCGCGCGATTTTGCCCACGCGTTCGAGCCGAGAGGCCGACCGCGTGGGCATTGCGCCGTCAACACATTCGGCGCGCGATAGAGCGGCGAGTGGGCGCAATGCCCACCCTACGCAGGGGCAATGTGATCAGAAGCTCACGGAGTCCTTGATCGCAGCCGCGGTGTCGGCCGGCACCAGCTTGCGCCCGACGAAATCGTCGTAGCTCTTGAACTTCGACTTGGCACGCGCGTCGACGATCGCCTTCGACTGCACGGGGCTGACCTTCGGAAGCTTGCTGAGCTCCGTTTCGCTCGCGGTGTTGAGGTTGATCTTGGTCGTCACTGGGGCCGTGGCGGCGCCGGTGGTCTTGGGGAGGTCCTTGTGAGCGTCCATGGGAGCCGCCATCGGGGCCGTCACCTTCGGGGCGGGCAGGGTGGAGGGCTTCGTGTCCTGAGCGAAGGCCGGAGCCGACAGGAGCGCGACCGTGAGCGCGCCCAAGAGAACGCGATAGGTATTCATGGGTGTGTGTTCCTCAGTTGGAATGCCGGCTTGCCTGCACTTTTTGGCAAACTGGCGGTGGTGTTCCCAGTCACGGAATGTCGGCATTTGCCGCCACCCGACTGATTGCACATTCCCTACCGTACCAATGCCGAACGCCGCATGGCTGACGCGTTCATTCGGCGTTCAGCGCAGATGCACGATCGCGCTTTTATCTCAGCTGCCAATCACCCGATGCGTTTGCATTCCTCCTCCACCTGCAGCGGCAGGCGCACGGGGTGGCCGGTCTCGACTGCGCGCTCGATGGCGATGGTCGTTTCCAGATTGATGCGCGCCTGCTCCGGCGTGGTGTGCACCGTCGGCGCTCCGGTCGCGAGATGATCGAGCCAGGCGCGCGTCTCGTTGCCGAGCGGACCCCAGAAGTCGCCCACCGCCCAATCGCCCGCGGTATTGCTGCCGAGGAAGGCCATGTTGACTTCGTGGTCCGGCACGTAGGGGTGGGGGATGCCTTTCTCCGAGAACAAGAGATGGTCGAGGTGATCGTCGTCGATGAGCATGGTGCCTTCGCTGCCGAGAAGCTCGACCCGGTCGGATTGTCCCAGCGTCGGATATTTTGCCGGCAGCGCGTAGCTCACGCCGAGATTGACCACGGCGCCGTCCGCGAACGTGACGATCGCCCAGGTGACATCGTCGGCGCTGTAGCCGGCGTCCCTGAACAGCCCGTGCTGCGCGCGCGCCAGCACCTCCGCCGGGCGATTGCCTTCCATGAACCAGCACATGAGATCGACGTAATAGGTCAACACGTCGAGCACCGGGGTGGCATGCGGGTCGCGCTTGAGAATGGCAAAGGCCTGGGCGCGCGAATTGTAGACGCGCGCGGTGGCGCCGACGATGCGCCCCAGCCGCCCGTGCAGCATCTGCTCCTTCGCCCGCAGGAAGCACTCCTTGTAGCGCCGGCTGTAGCCCACCCGCAGCTTGCCCTTCGTCTCGCGCAGTGTGGCAAGAATCTTGTCGGCCTCGACGAGCGAAAATCCGATCGGCTTTTCCACCAGCACCGGCTTGCCCAGCTCCAACGCGCGCAGGACGGGTTGGGTGTGCGCCTGCTCCGGCGTCGAGACGAATACCGCGCTCACATCGGGGTGCGCGATCACCTCTTCGTTGCTGCCGCTGTGAAAGTCGGCGCCGGCCGCCTGCGCAAGCGCTCGCGCGCGGGTGGGATCCTGATCGGAGATGGCGAGAAAGCCGACCGCCGGATGCTTCGCCGCCAGGCGTGCGCGCAAGGTCCCGATGCGGCCTGCACCGACGACCGCAATCCCGATATTCGACTGTTTCATGCGACTCGCCGCAGCGGCACGCTCCGCTGATACCGGCGCACGCGATCCTCATCGACTTCGATGCCGAGGCCGGGCGCATCGGATATCTCGACGTGTCCGCGGCTGATGCGAATGGGACGCGCGGTCACATCATCGGACAATCCTTCGTTCGAGAGCGTGAGTCCCCAGGCGATCTGCGGCAGCGCCGCGGCAATATGCATGGCGGCCGCGCAGGCGATGCTCGATTCGCCGGTCTTGGCAGCGATGTTGACCTTCAGGCCGAGTTGTTCGCAGAGCCAGCCCGCCTCCATGACGGCGCGCATGCCGCCGAGCTTGATGGTCTTCAGGCTCGCCCCCCGTGCGGCCTGCCGCTCGTGGAAGCGGCGGAGATCCTCGAGCGAATGAATGCTTTCGTCGGCGCCGATCGCAAGGGTACCGGTCTCGCCAGCCGCCCTGGCCACGGCAGCCATTCCCGCAATGTCGTCCGCCGGTACGGGCTGCTCGAAGAACTCCAAGTGCGAGCCCGCGAGCGCGCGCACGTATTGCACCGCCTCTTCCGCGCTCCAGCCCTGATTGGCATCGGCGGAGACCAGGCTGCCTTGCCCGATGACCCCACAG
>DASXIG010000545.1:0-8260 GCA_036498105.1 Xanthobacteraceae bacterium
CAGTCCGAGCGCCAGATTTACCGCGGTGGTGGACTTCCCAACTCCTCCTTTGCCCGAGGCGACCGCGATGATCGCCTCCACGCCAGGAACGCCCTGTGTGGATTCCCCACGTCCTGCGGCTCTCGGCGATGCGCCAGCCGCTGCCGGCCGCGATGGGGCCGCACCGGCCTTGCGTTCGGCCGTAAGCGCGATGAGGGCGGATTGCACGCCCGGCAGCGCCCGCACTGCGTCCTCGGCGCGCTTGCGTATCGGCTCCCATGCCTTGACGGCGCCGGCATCGACCGTGATCGAGAAAAACACCTTGTTCCCGCCGACGACGACTTCCGACAGTGTCCCGGTGCGGGGGAGCGGAATGCCATCCGGCGATTTCACGCCTTCCAGGGCCGCGAGCACCTGCTCCTTGGAAACCGCCATGAAACCCTCGCGCAGATGGTTGACCTCAGCGCCGCGCCGTCGCAATCACTCGGGATATAGGCATGGAGAGCAGAAATGGCGAAGGTGGCGTTCCTCGGTCTCGGCGTGATGGGGTATCCGATGGCAGGGCACCTCAAGAGCAAAGGCGGACACGAGGTGACCGTCTACAACCGAACCGCCGCAAAAGCCGAGAAATGGGTTGCGCAGCACGGAGGCCGTGCAGCTGCAACGCCGAAAGCGGCATCCGAAGGACAAGACTTCGTTCTGTGCTGCGTCGGCAATGACAACGACCTGCGCGAGGTGACTCTCGGACCCAACGGCGCCTATCACGGTATGGGAAGAGGCGCGGTCTTCATCGATCATACCACCGCCTCAGCGGAGATGGCGCGCGATCTTTATGCCGAGGCGAAAAAGCGCCAATTCGACTTTATCGATGCTCCCGTCTCAGGTGGCCAGACTGGCGCCGAGAACGGTGTGCTCACAGTCATGTGCGGCGGGGATGCCGCCCCCTATGCCCGCGCCGAGAAGGTGATTGCGGCTTATGCACGCATGTGCAAGCTCATTGGAGCAGCCGGTTCGGGTCAACTCACCAAGATGGTCAATCAGATCTGTATCGCCGGGCTGGTGCAGGGCCTTTCAGAAGCGATCCATTTTGCGAAGAGAGCGGGGCTGGACGTCGACTTGGTGGTCGACACCATATCGAAGGGTGCGGCCCAGTCCTGGCAGATGGAGAACCGTTACAAGACCATGATGGCCGGGAAATTCGACTTCGGCTTCGCAGTGGATTGGATGCGCAAGGATCTCTCGATCTGCCTGGACGAAGCACGCAAGAACGGCGCCAGCCTGCCGGTGGCCGCCCTGGTGGACCAATTCTATGCGGAGGTGCAGAAGATGGGGGGCCGGCGCTGGGACACTTCGAGCCTGATCGCTCGGCTGGAGCGATGAGGCGCGCGTGTGCAGGGCGCAGTGAGCATGAGCAGCACGCACCCATTTTGAACCTGCGGCGCGATTGAATGCGCTGCCCATGCTGCACTGCAGACCCGGGACCTTGCAACACACTGCACTTCCGGGCCGGCCGCGCCACGGCCAGCGCTTGCGGCGGTCCCGGATCAGCGGTGCACCACGACCCGCCATCAGACCTGAGGAACAGGCGAGGCCGCGTGCGGCGCGTCGCGCTGCACCGCATCCGGGACACACGACCCGGTGTGTTCACAGCGGCAAGTCAGCCGCGAGGTCGCGCCACTCCGGATTGAGCGTCTCGATCAGCGTGATCTTCCATGCACGCCGCCAGCGCTTAAGACTCGCTTCCCGTGCGCGCGCTTCCACAATGGATGCGTACTCCTCGAAGTACACCAGCAGAACAACGCCGTATTTTCTCGTAAACCCCGGTACCAACTTGCTCTTGTGCTCGAACACGCGACGAGTGAGGTCGTTTGAGACTCCAACGTAGAGCACCCCGCGGCGCGTATTCGCGAGGATGTAGACGAAGTATCTTCTGCTCATCTGCGGTCGTCTCCCCCGCGGTCGTGTGTCCCGGGCGCAGTGCAGCTGAGCAGCGCACACCCATTTTGAACCTGCGGCGCGCTTGCATACGCTGCTCATGCTGCACTGCAGAACCGGGACCTTACAAGACACCGCACTTATGGGGCGGGTCGCGCCACCGCCAGCGCTTGTGGCGGTCCCGGATCAGCGGTGCACCACGACGCGCCATCAGATCCGAGGAACACGCGAGGCCGCGTGCGGCGCGTCGCGCTGCACCGCATCCGGGACACACACGGTCCATCAAAGATCAACCACCATACCGTCTTCCGCGGCGAGGAGGCCGTGGGCCCGCACCTCGTCCAGGCGAGCAAGCATGCTGGGATTCATGTGGGTGAGCATGATCCGGCGCGCCTGCAGAGCGCCGAGCCGCTCCTTAAGAATATTCCAGCTCATGTGCCCGCTCGCATGGCCGGAGTCCTGGTAGCATTCCACGACGAAGAGGTCGGCTCCTTTGGCGACCACACAGAGCTGGTCTACCCATTCCGTATCGCCGGAATAGGCGAACACCTTCTCGCCATCGCATATCCGGACCGCCGTCGAGGCAGCGCCGGAGAAGTGGGACACCTCGGCCGTAGTTACGCAATGGCCAAGCAGCTCAGTGGATGCGCCTACAACGAGCTCCGCGAAGGTCCAGGAAAACCGCC
The DNA here is from genome assembly GCA_036498105.1 of Xanthobacteraceae bacterium. Classification (GTDB taxonomy): domain Bacteria; phylum Pseudomonadota; class Alphaproteobacteria; order Rhizobiales; family Xanthobacteraceae; genus VAZQ01. The sequence goes on from DASXIG010000545.1 coordinate 2,601, forward strand.
ATTTGTTGAGCGTCGACAAGGGAAAGAAGACTTCGCAGGCCTGCTCGACGCGCGCGCGCGTGCCGGGGGGCCCGGCGATAACAAGCGGCCGCTCGCGTCCGGCGAGGAACTGCGCATCAAGCAACAGAAAGGGAAGCCCGCCAAAATGGTCGCCATGCAGGTGCGTCAGCAGGATTGCGTCGATCCGATTCGGATCCACGTTCTGCGCCTTGAGCGCAACCAGGGACGATGCGCCGAAGTCGACAGCCAGTACGCCCTTCGCGGTTTCCAGCAAGAAACAGGTATTGAAACGTCCTCCCGAACCGAACGCATCCCCCGATCCGACGATGGTCAGGCGCATAAGCTCAGGCCGCAGCGCTCGGCCGCGCGGAAAGCTCGGCATGCCAGCGCCGCACCTGCTTCAGCTCGTCGGGTATGGCGAGCTTTGCCGGCTTCATGAAATCGAGGGCAATGAGGCCGGTAATATCCGCAACGGTAATGGAATCGCCGGCAATGAAGCGGCGACCCGCGAGCTCATGGTCCAGGAAGGCGATGAATTCGAGTATGCGCGGCTTGTTCGCCTCGGCCCAAGCCGGCACCTGCGGCACTTCCATCGCTTTCATCGCCGGATGGGTGTGGCGAAAAACGTGCGAGACCGGAAACAGGAGGTGCAGCTCAAGCCGCCGATTCCACATCTCCGTGCGGCCGATTTCGATGGCGCCACGCCCGAACAGCGGGGGCTCAGGCTGCAGCGCCTCGAAATAGCGGCAGATGGCAATGGATTCCGTGAGGACCGTCCCGTCGTCGAGGACAAGCGCAGGGAGGCGCCGCAAAGGATTGATGGCGGCGTAGCCCGCCGACATGTGCTCCATAGCCCCAAGATCGACCTGCTGGAGCGGCACCTTGACCCCCTTTTCCGCGAGGAACACCCGCGTCCGCCGGGGATTGGGCGCGCGACCACCATCATAGAGCTTCATGTCCGGTCCTTCCGGCGGTCATCGACCATCCGATGGTCCGCATCAAGATGCCAATCGCAGCCTGGCGCAAGCCATCATTAACCACCCGTTCTACCGAGATTCTTAAGTCTGGCCTTAAGCTTTTTGCGAGAGTTTGGCCCGAATTGTCCAGAGCATGTCCGGCAGTCGTGGAGCGCTTTTGGGAACTGGCATGCTCAACCAAAGATATCGAGCCGGACGACGATCAAAAGGCGCGTCGCGATGAACGAAACGCCATGACGATTGCGAGCGAGCCGCGCGAACACGCATCCGCGTCTGGCAAGGCACCGGCGGTCCCCAGACGCGTAGCCGCTCAGCACGTCCGCGATCTGCGCGCCCGCCTGGCCTCGTCCACCGGCACCCGACCCGCTTTCGACTATGAGCTGCTGCGACTATTCGCGGAGAACCGACTTTCTGCATCTCTCGTCGTCCTGCTGCTCGTCGGCACTGTTGGATTCCTGTCGAGCGCGTGGACTGGAGCGCTCAAGGCTGGCACCTGGACGAGCGCGGTACTGATGATTCATGCGATCATCGTCAACAAGTGCCGTGAGTTTCTCGCCGAGCCGCAGGGTCAGATCAATATCAGTGGCTGGCGGCTGCGATTCATCCTGCTTGATCTGTTCTTCGGACTCTCCTGGATGTTCGTCCTCATTCGCCCGGTAGGGGCCCAGGAGGCATCTGGCACGTTCATGCTGTTCGTAATGCTACTCGTCGTCGCCATGTCGAGCATGCTGGCCTCGAGCGTGCCGATTGCGGTGTTAGCGTCCACCATCCCGGTCTCTGCCGCGGTCGCGCTCGATTTTGCGATCCGTGGCGACCTGCAAGACTACGTTCTTGCCATCATGGCCGTCACGACCCAGGGATACTTTTCGCTGCTTGCGTATCGGCTCTACTCTTCGACCCTCGCCACGCTGGAAGCGAGAGCAGAAAAGGACGCCCTGATCGGCGAGCTCGAAGCATCCAAGACCATTTCCGACGAGGCCAGGCACCGGGCGGAGGCCGCCAATATCGCCAAGTCACGTTTTCTCGCGCAGATGAGCCATGAGCTGCGAACCCCTCTGAATGCCATTCTCGGTTTTTCGGAGGTGATGAAAGGGGAGATTTTCGGGGCCCATCAGGTATCCGCCTACAAGGATTATGCCGCCGATATCCACAATTCGGGAGTACATCTCCTCGGGCTGATCAATGAGATCCTCGATCTCTCGCGCATCGAGGCGGGGCGCTACGAGCTCAATGAGGAAGGGGTATCGCTCCCGCACGTCGCCGGCGAATGCGCTCACCTCCTGACCATGCGCGCGAAGAGCCGCGGCCTCACGATTCACGAGCTGTACGAGAACGACATGCCGGAGCTTTGGGCCGATGCGCGGGCATTGCGCCAAATCTGTCTCAACCTCTTGGGCAATGCCATCAAGTTCACGCCCCGCGGCGGCGAGATCTGGGTGAAAGCCGGTTGGACTGCTTCCGGGGGGCAATACGTGAGCATCAAGGACAGCGGCAGCGGCATCCCGGAGGAGGAAATACCCATCGTGCTGGCCTCGTTCGGCCAGGGATCGAACGCGATCAAGTCTGCCGAACAGGGCGCGGGCCTTGGGCTGCCGATCGCAAAGAGCCTTGTGGATCTGCATGGTGGGACGTTCACCTTGAAATCGAAGCTGCGCATCGGCACCGAAGTGGTGGTCACGTTCCCGCCGGAACGCGTCATGTCGGCCCTTGCTCCGCTTGCAGAGCCCGCCCCCTCGATCGAGCCTGCTCCGGCCGACCCCGAACCGGCTAGTGTTTCTGCCAGAGCCAGCACGTTGCGCGGATTGCTGTTCGGATAGCAGTACGACATACAGCCGCTCGTGCGCCGCCTGCTCTTACTTCTGCTCGCGATAGCCGCGACCGTGCTCTTCGTCCTGCTGCTGCGGCAGGGTGAAGGAGCCTGGGCCGAGCTCGTCCGCTGGGATGAGACGTCAATCGAGACGAAGATCATGGCGCTCGCGCTCGCTGGGATCATCGCGATAGCGATATATCGATACCCGTTGTCGCACCTGCTGCGGTCCGCCGCTCTGTGGGTCTCGATCGTGCTCGCGCTCGCGCTCGGATACACTTATCGCGCTGAGCTCCGAACCGTGGCCGACCGGGTGCTCGCTGAATTCGTACCCGGCCGCGCTGCGACGAAAGGCCGGACGGTCCAGATCGCCCGTGCCGCCAATGGGAACTTTACTGTCATCGGGCAGGTCAACGGCGCGCGCACAGCCATGGTGCTCGATACCGGGGCAAGCGCGGTCGTGCTCACCCACGAGGCCGCGCGCGCCGCGGGCCTGCCGCTCGAAGTGCTGAAATACTCAGTCAACGTTGAGACTGCCAACGGCATGACGCGTGCAGCGCCCGTGACCCTCGAGCGCGTCTCCATCGGCGGGCTGACCGAGCGATCGGTGCCGGCCCTCGTCGCCTCGCCCGGCGCCCTGCGCACGAGTCTGCTCGGCATGAGCTTTCTCAACCGGCTCGAGAGCTGGGAAGTCCGCGGCGACCGGCTGCTGCTGCGCGGCTACCCATAAAGCAGGATCGGCAATCATCCGAACAGGGTTACGATGAAGCGCACGCACACCAGCAGTAGAAAACAGCCGAAGGCAATCTCCAGCCGCCGCCGTGACAAAGCATGCGCAAGGCGGGCGCCGTAAGGCGCGGTGAGGCTCGAGATCGGTGCCATCAGCGCAAATCCGATGAGCGACACGAATCCGATGGAGAGAGGAGGCATCAGCGCTTGTAGCGGCAAGCCGGCCAGCACATAGCCGAGCGTACCTGCAATCGTAATCGGCACGCCCAGCCCGGCAGACGTTGCCACGGCCTTGTGCATCGATACGCCGTGCAGCGTCAGGATCATGTTTGCAATCGAGCCGCCGCTGATGCCCATCAGCGCGGAGCAGAGGCCGACGCAGAAGCCATAGCCGATCATCCCGATGCGCCCCGGAAGCGCATCGGCCAACCGCCAGCTCTCCCGGCCCAGCAGAAGCTTGGCTGCAATCATGCTGGCAATGAGGACGAAGGCGATCTTGAGCGCCGCGCCGGATGCGAAAGCGGCAATCGCCGAGCCGGCCGCAACACCGGCGACCGCCGGTACGGCCCATGTGCGCACGACCTCCATTACGACGGCGCCCCGCGCGTAGTGCGCGCGGAAGGAGAGCACATTCGTCGGCACGATGATGGCAAGCGAGGTGCCGACGCAAAGCTGAAATCGCACCTCGTCGGCGACTCCGAGCGCGCCGAACACCTCGTAGAGAACAGGCACGATCAGGGCACCGCCGCCTATTCCGAAAAGCCCCGCCAGGAGCCCGGTGACCAAACCGCCGGCCACGATCAGTCCTGCAAGCAGCAGGAGCTCGTTCACGGACGCACCAAAGATCATATCAGCGCCAGCTCAAGTGGAGCGGAACGGGTCAAGCCCTCGCTCGCCGAGCTCAGCCTGCGACCGGGGGCGCCGTCCCTTCGACCTGTACGCGGTATCCCGACCGGACGTTCGGCCAGTAATCCCAGATTGCCTTGTGATGGGCGCAGCGGTTGTCCCAGAACGCGATGGAATGCGGGCGCCATCGGAACCGGAATACCCATTCGTCGCGACCACAATGGTCGTACAGGAATTGCAGGATGCGGTCGCCCTCGGCGCGCGGCAGCTCGTTGATGTGCGACGTGAACGCCGTGTTCACGTAGATGAGCTTCTTGCCGCTGACGGGATGGCGCACGACGACCGGATGAACGGCGCTGGGCGTTCCAGGCCCGAACACGCGCGTTCCGTCGTGCGTCGCGGTCAGCCCTTCAAGATAGCTCTTCATGCGCGAGGAAAGCGCATCGTAGGCCGCATACATGCTGGCGAACATGGTGTCGCCGCCCCCGTCGGGGGGAACCGTGTGATTGTAGAGCATGCTGCCGAGCGGAGGGATGGATGCACAGGATTGATCGCTGTGCCACATCTCGCCGGAAACCCTTTCGGAGTTTTCGTCGTAGTGGAATTTTCGCACGTACGGGTTTTCGGTCGTCTTGCTGATGGTACTCACGCCGACGTGGCGGCCCAACGGGCCGAAATACCCGGCTGCCCTGATCTGATCATCGAAGCTGATGCGCTGATCGCGAAAGAAAATGACCAGGTGGTCGGTGAAGGCTTGATGCAGCTCGGACACCTGCTGGTTCGACAACGGTCTGGTGAGGTCGATCTTCCCGATCTCCGCTCCGATGTGCGGGGAGCAAGGGGTCACGCTGATGCTGTGGTAGGTCATGCTGGCTACACCTTCATATTTGCCGTCATTCGGCAGTGGCTCCGGAGCGCTGGACCGCTACCGACCAGCTCGCGATGTCCTTGGCCAGGAATACGCCGAGACCTTCCGGCGAGGAAGCGGCCACGTCGGTTCCCAGAATTTTCAGTTGATCGAGATAGGCAGGGTCATGTGCGATGCGGAGCGTCTCTGCATTCAAGCGCTCGATGATCGCACGCGGCGTACTCGCGGGGACAAACAACGCCGTCCACGAGCTCACGTCGAAATCAGGGAGCCCTGCCTCCGCGAAGGTTGGCAAATCCGGAAGGGCCGCGGATCGCGTCGGCGTGGTCACGGCCAATGCCCGTACCATTCCGCTTCGGATTGCGGCCAGAGCGCTGGGAATGGTTTCGAGGATCATTGACACTCTGCCCGCAAGGAGATCGGGCATGGCAGC
>DASXIG010000546.1:0-4132 GCA_036498105.1 Xanthobacteraceae bacterium
TCGTCACGATCTGCCATGAGCTCGAAACTGCGAACAGCCCCGGCCCGATCGCCGCAAAGCTGAGCAGTCTGCGCGCGCAAGAGGAGCGTGAGCGGCTCGCCCGGCGCGATACGGGCAGCCTCTTCCATGAACTTTCGTGCAGCAACCGGATCGCCCGAGCCAACCGCGATGAGGCCCTGCGACAGCGCCAGATATCCATGGGCATTTCGACGGTTACGGACGTAGCTTCCGATGTGGCCAGGCATGCGGACCAGAGCGCGGAGCGAGGACCATAGGACGACCGCAAATGCGGCTATCGCCATCACCGCCGTCACCAGCACCATGACTGAGGTATCGAGGTGATGACCGAGCCAGGTGATTGCAACATCCCCGGGCCGATCCGCGAGCCAGACCGCACCGAACGCGAGGAGGCCCAAAACAGCGAGATAAAGGACGACCCGGATCATCGCAGGCCGCCGAAGCAGACGCGAGGCGTCAGCAGCCTGGGTTCAGTGCGCCGCAGTGAACATCCGCGGGGCGAGACGTGGGCAAGAAAACCCCGCGCTGGGATTGCGCTCATTTACTTAAGCTCGCGAGCGCAGCGGCGAGGAACCGTCGGCTTGACTCGAGTGCGGCAGATCGCGTTTCGACTTTCTCAGTCCATGCCCGAGCAGCTTCGCGCATGGGTGGTGGCAGATACGCAACCTCGGCAAGTGCGCCAGCGATATCTGCATTGGCGGCCTTGACCTCAATCCGCGTTGCGATCGCCGCCGCGTCGCCGCCCTCTCTCCCCTCGCTCGGCCGAATGCGGACGAGCTTTTCCGCGTTGCCCTGCAGCCTCGTCAGAAAGCCATCGCGCGAGGGCTCCGCCGCGCGTATCGAGGGCATCAAAGCCAAGAGCTCGCGGCCTAGCGTCCCTGTCGTGGGAATACCCGACGCTGCAAAGGGCTCCAACGGAGCCAAGGAGCTGGGATCGGGCGAAAGCGATTTCGCCGCGATCAGCTCCGGCGCGAAAGCTTCCCCGCGGTCGACTGCAGTGTTGAGCGCTGTTGCCACGACAGCCAAACGACTCGAAGCGTCACGGGCCCTGACAACAGCGCTTTCCGCCGCGACGACCCGTTTGGTCAGCGACTGAACCTCGCTGGCGAGCGCATCGCGCCCGGCAACAGCCTGCATCGCGTCTACTCTGCGAGCGAGCTCAGAGACCGCCGCCACAGCGGTTTCTGCACGACGGTCCGCCTCCCCCGCGGCGGATGTCGCATGTTCGCTTCTCTCAGCAAGCATGCCGGCCCGATCAGCGAGCGCTTTCAGATCACGTTCGACGCTGGAAAAACGATCAGCCAATGCGACATCACCTGGGGCTGAGCCCGCCGCCCCAGCCGCAGATTCCAGCTTGGTGATGCGATCGGCAAGTCCGTTGACGATGCTGGTATCCGCTTCTTTTGCCGCGGGACCGGAGCTCCCTTGCCGCAGTTGCTCCTCCATCCGTGACAGGCGTGCGCCAAGCGCGCTCACGTCGGTGTTGCGAAGCATCGAAAGGCCCAACGCAGCAACCGCACCCGCAATCGCGGCGCCGGCCGCGGCCCCAGCGATCACTGCGTTCCAATCAATATGTTTGCGCAACCGTGATGCCGAAGATGGAGCAGAATTCTCTCCCTGCGGGGATGGTCCCGGCGGTTCGGACTTTGCCTCAACGGTCGGCGGTTGCGCAGGTTGTGCGCCCGAGCCAGTTTCCGGACCGTCGTCCGCGCCTTTGACCTCGGTAGCCTTCAGGTCGATCGTCCGCCCTTTTTTCGGCCGTGACTCCTCACCGGCCGCCTCTCTGGACGACGGAGGCTGATCACTCATCAATTCCGGTTCCTCTGCCGAGCGCAAACAGAACTGCGTTCGAGCCCACGAGCTCAATCAGCGCTGCCTCATCCGGTCGCGGCGCGATCTTTATTCTACTCGCGCCATGCGCCGCAAGTGGCGCGGCCACCCGGTGCGACAGGCAAAAATGAAAGGGTGCGAGCGCGCGCTCGATGACTCCGGAAAGACGAGCGCACTCGGTATATGCCTCTGCGCTGCGCTTGGAAAAATGGACGACAGCATCAATTTCCCCTTGCATCAGCGCCGCCTGGGCAGCTGGAGGAAATCGATCGGCCTTCACCATGCGATATACCACCACGGTCGCGACCGTGGCGGAACCTGGTGGGAGCGCGAGATCGCCAGCGATGTTTTCCCCGGCAAGGTAAACAACGGTCGCGTGGCTCGCCCCAAACCGAACAGCCAGCAATTTGGCAAGATCATCTCTATTCCCGTCCGCGGAATGCACCTCAAGAAATCCGATTGCCCGCGCGGTTTGTGCGGTATGGCGGCCAACCGTAAATGCTGGAAGCGATGTAAGCCGCGCACGGCAAGGGCGCATTTGGAGCGCCCGTGCAGCGTTCGCGCTGGTCATGACAACCGCTGTGTAAGACCGCTCGGGGAGCTCAAAATCAACGGGCTCCATATGCAGCATAGGAACCAGGAGCACATCATGCCCTTGCGCGCGCAAGGCTTCTGCCGTGCGCTGTCCATCGGGGTCAGGCCGGGTGATAAGAAGCCTCACGTTCAGTCGGCCTGGAAAAAATCGACGCCGGCACGTGCCTTGATCTCGTGCCCAGCATCGGCGCCAATGAGGACAGCGTCTGCAACAGACCCTTCGCGTTCGATCGCAAAATGCGCGCTGCCGTCAGGTTTTGCGATCATGCCCTGAAAATGCAGCCGGTCTGCGCGAACTTCGGCGTGAGCCGCGATCGGAGTGCGGCACGACCCATCAAGCACCGCAAGAAAGGCACGCTCGGCACTCAGCGCGCTCGCAGACGCGGGGTGATTAAGCCCGGCGAGCAACCGCTGCACGCGCGGATCTCGTTCGCGCGTCTCGATCGCCAGAATTCCCTGACCCGCTGCGGGCGGGAATTCATCGAGCTCAAGAACGGCAGTTGCCTTGTCCGCGATCCCCAGACGCATCAGTCCGGCAAGCGCAAGCACGATCGCGTCGACATCCCCCGCCTCGAGCTTGCGCAAACGCGTGTCGACGTTGCCGCGAATGCTGACAACTGTGAGATCGGGGCGCATGCGTTTGACCAACGCCTGCCGCCGAAGCGAAGCAGTCCCAACAGTGGCGCCTTTCGGTAGTTCGTGCAGGCTCCGAGCTTTTGGGCTGATGAATACATCACGCGGATCCTCGCGCGGCGGCACAGCGGCGATCGCAAGCGCTGGCGGCAGCACGGTCGGCATGTCCTTGGCCGAATGCACCGCGGCGTCAATGCTCCCGGCCAACAAGGCTTCTTCGATCTCTTTCGTGAATAGGCCCTTGCCGCCAGCCTCCAACAGCGGCCGATCGCGGATGAGATCCCCGGTCGTGCGTATGATTTCGAGCGCGATGCGCGCGGGGCTGGCTCCATGAATGCCCGCGAGGCGCTCGCGCACCCAGGTGGCCTGCGCAAGCGCAAGCGCGCTCCCTCGTGTTCCGATGCGTAACAACTCCCCTTCTGGCTTCATTCGCACGAGGATTGCACCCTCAACCCGTCGAGGCTACTCCGGTCCGGGCCAACGGAGGTCCGGACGCTGCATTTGGCATCCCAAAACCCCGGACTTTCTGGGCACGAGGGACACTGCATTCTGCCCGTGGAGATGTATTCTTGGAATGGACGCCGCGCGGGGGTAGGCGGAGATTTGGCGGGCAATCCGGCATCCCGGCCGATCGTATCTGAATGAGAGGCTTGATGGTTGTACTCGGCATCGAGACGACCTGTGATGAAACCGCAGCCGCCATCGTCGAACACAATGGTGCTGGACCCGGCGGCATTCTTTCCAATGTAATCCTGTCTCAAGTCAAAGAGCACGCAGCATTCGGAGGAGTGGTGCCGGAAATCGCGGCACGGGCGCACGTCGAGGCACTCGACATGATCATCGCGCAGGCCATGGCAGAGGCGCAATGCGGCTTCGCCTCACTCGATGGCATTGCCGCCGCTGCCGGTCCGGGCCTCATTGGCGGCGTCATCGTGGGCCTGACAACCGCCAAGGCTATCGCTCTGGTAACGGAGAAACCGCTCATCGCAGTCAACCATCTCGAGGCGCATGCTCTCACCGCGAGGCTTACCGACGGTACCCCATTCCCCTATTGCCT
>DASXIG010000547.1:0-1581 GCA_036498105.1 Xanthobacteraceae bacterium
GGGCGCCTCGTGGCAGCGCTGCCGCGTGGGGCTGTTGAAGAATCCTGATCCGGATGATGCTGACATCAAGGCTGGGCGACGCGAACGTGCAAGCAAAACGTTGTTGCACCAGCTCGGCGGGCGAGCTGGTCCGGCATGGGATGCAGAAATGCGAGCAATGACGCGAATAGCGCTGCCAGCGCCGCCGCGAGCCGCTTTAGCAGGCTGCGGAAAAATCTCTTCTCAAATCGGACGTGATCTGATTCTGTCAGTGCCGATGAATTTGAGGCGAATATCGGATGCGCGGACGGGATGGCCAGAGCAGCAAGCTGTTCAGCTACGTAAGCCCGGAGGCGCTGGTGCCGCCGGATCACCCGCTGCGGGCAATTAAGCGGCTGGTTGATGCTGCGCTGGATCGCCTGTCGGCGGATTTCGCGATGATGTATGCCGCGACTGGTCGGCCATCGATCCCGCCGGAGAAGCTGCTGCGTGCGTTGCTGCTGCAGGCGTTCTTCACCGTGCGGTCCGAGCGGCAGCTGATGCAGCAAATCACCTACAACATGCTGTTCCGCTGGTTTCTCGGCCTTGCCATGGATGCGCCGGTCTGGGACGTGACCGTGTTCACCAAAAACCGCGATCGCCTGATGGAGGGCGACATCGCCCGCCGTTTCCTAGCAACGCTCCTGGCCGATCCGCAGGTCGTGCCGCTGCTCTCGTCGGAGCACTTCTCGGTCGATGGCACGCTCATAGAAGCGTGGGCCAGCATCAAGAGCTTCCGCCCGAAGGACGGCAGCGGCGAGCCGCCCGCGCCAGGCCGCAACGGTGAACGCGACTTTCACGGCGAGAAGCGGAGCAACGCGACGCACGCCTCGACCACCGATCCCGACGCTAGGCTGTTCCGGAAATCGTCCGGCCAGCCCGCGCAACTCTGCCACATGGGACACCTGCTGATGGAGAACCGCCACGGCCTGGTGGTGGATACGCAGCTGACGCACGCCATCGGAACCGCCGAGCGCGAGGCGGCCTCGGGCATGCTCGGTGATCTTCCGGCCAGTGGTCGGGTCACCGTGGGCGCGGACAAGCTGTTTGACACGCAGGACTTCGTCGCCGAAATGCGCCGGCTTGGTGTGACCCCACATGTCACCCAGCACACCAACGGGCGCCGTTCGGCGATCGACGGGCGCACCACGCGTCATGCCGGATACGCGATGAGCCTGCGCATCCGCAAGCGCATCGAGGAGGGGTTCGGCTGGATGAAGACCATCGGTGGCCTGCGCAAGACGCGCCATCGCGGCACGGCCCGGGTCGGCTGGCAGTTCACGCTCACCGCCGCTGCTTATAACCTGGTGCGCATCCCCACCATACTTGCGCAGGCGTGATCCGCGCCCGGACTCTGCCCGCGATTATGAATTCTGGCCGAGAGCGTCGAGGAAACCCTCAATCAGCTGGACGAACAGAACAAAAACCGCTCCGAACCTCGATGGCGACTGCGGATCTCTGTTTATTTCCGCAGCCTGCTAAAGAGTGCCGGCGCTGAAAAGATATTCCGCGAAGTCGCGAGCGGAGCTCAGACAGCGCGTGTGCAGCTTCGGAAGGCAGTCG
>DASXIG010000548.1:0-3483 GCA_036498105.1 Xanthobacteraceae bacterium
CCTTGTCAAGGTGCTGCTCGCATTCGCGACGACGGTGCCGCTTGAGAACGTACACCCGCTGCAGGCTGGCATCCTGCGTCTGCGCCATCTCTCTGAGCGAAGGCCTGGCTTGCGGCAAGAGCATCCCTTGGTGTTCTGGCCGCGTTTTCTCTGGGAAACAGTGAGCAAGCACGCCGTTCTCGCAGCAGCGATGTGCCGACTGCTGCTGATGAAGATCGCGATAGAGTGCGATCCCAATGCGCGCGCTTACCGGGATCAGGCGCTCGAGCCGGTCGGTGACGACGACGATGCGTCCCTCGATCTCCTCACCCAGACGACCGGCGCGGTCGCGGCGGTCGCGCACGAGAAAAAAATAGCTGAATTAACCGGCAGCAGCCGCGCTCATCGACCGAAGGAATTCGCCGAGGGCGCTGAGATCAATATGTAGACGGCACCAGGGCGGCTGGATCAATAGAGCTTTTCCAGTCAAGGCATGCCATAAGGGGCTCGGTAGCCGAACCGGCCCGACGAGATAACGGCAGACCGGCCAGGCGGCTGCGGCTCCTGGCCATCAACTACACGACAGGAGTACTCTTCGTAACCACTCGGCCAACGGCGCAACTCAGCGCAGCCAGGAGATTCGTGGCAAGCAAAACGAAGTTGACGCTGCAAAAGGAACAAGCGCTCCAGGAAGACAACCCCGCGCATCCGCCGGATCGCCCGTTGCTCGATCTCTCGGATGCAGCCGTCCAAGCCCTGATCCGCACCGCCAAGAAACGCGGTTATGTTACCCATGAGCAGGTCAATGCGCTCTCAAAAGAGCTCAATTCCGAGCAAATCGAGGACGTTCTGGCCAGATTCAGTGGGCTGGGCGTCAGCGTCATCGAGCCTGACGAGGCGAGCGAGGACGATGATCGGGACGGAGACTCGCATGAGGAGACTGAAAGCGAGAACGACGGTGAGAGCGTAGACCTGGTCGAGATCAGGCCAAAGCTGCCCGCCAAGTCCAATGGGAAGGAGCCGGTCGAGCGCACCGACAACCCCGTGCGCATGTATTTGCGCGAGATGGGCTCGGTCGACCTGCTGACGCGCGAAGGCGAAATTGCCATCGCCAAGCGAATCGAGGCAGGCCGCGAGGGTATGATCGCGGGCTTGTGCGAGAGCCCACTTACGTTCCAAGCCATCATCATATGGCGCGACGAGCTCAACGACGGAAAGGCGTTGCTTCGCGACATCATCGATCTGGAAGCCACTTACGCTGGCCCTGATGCGAACCGCCTCTCAACGCCGAAAATCGGGCCCGACCGCGAGCTGATGCCCGCGCCCTGGCTGGTGCCGGGGGCACTCGTCCCCGCACCCGCGCCTGTTGCGCCGGCGCCAGGCGGCGGCGCCGCCCCGGTGAACGCGGCGGCTTTCACCGGCGAGAAAGAAACCGAAGCCGATGAGGGCGCGCAAGGGGAAGGTGAATTCGACGACGACATGCCAGGCTCGCTCTCGCTCGGCGCTATCGAGGCCGAGCTCAAGCCCAAAGTCCTCGCAAGCTTCGATAAGGTGGCGGATGCGTACAAACGGCTGCGCCGCCTGCAGGATCAAGACATCGAGCTCCAGCTCAAGAGCACCACCCTCTCGCCCGCGCAGGAACGCCGCTACAAGAACCTCAGGAACGGCATCGTCGCCGAGGTCAAATCGTTGCGGCTGCGGCAGGCGCGCATCGATTCCCTGGTCGAGCAACTCTACGGCATCAATAAGCGGCTCGTTGCTTGCGAGGGTAAATTGATGCGCCTTGCCGAGACGCACGGGGTCGCGCGGGAGGAGTTCATCAAGACCTACAGGGGCTCCGAGCTCGATCCGCTCTGGCTCAACCGAGTCTCGAAGCTTTCCGCCGCCGGCTGGAGGAATCTCGTCGCCAGGGACAAGGACAGGATCAGGCAGCACCGCCGCGACATCCAGACGCTCGCCGCCCATACCGGGCTCGAAATCGACGAGTTCCGCAAGATCGTGCACATGGTGCAAAAAGGCGAACGCGAAGCGCGCCAAGCCAAGAAGGAGATGGTGGAGGCCAATCTGCGCCTCGTCATCTCGATCGTGAAGAAATACACCAACCGCGGCCTGCAGTTCCTCGACCTGATCCAGGAAGGCAATATCGGTTTGATGAAGGCTGTCGATAAGTTCGAATACCGCCGCGGCTACAAATTCGCCACTTATGCCACCTGGTGGATCCGCCAGGCGGTCAGCCGCGCGATCACCGATCAGGCGCGCACCATTCGCATCCCCCTCCATATGGTCGATGCGGCCAACAAGATCATCCGTACGTCGCGGAAGCTGCTTAACGAGACCGGCCGCGAGCCCACTCCGGAGGAGCTTGCGGAAAAGCTGGGCATTCCGCTGGAGCGAGTGCGCAAAGTCCTCAAGCTTACCAAGGAGCCGCTCTCCATCGAGACACCGATCGGCGACGAGGAGGATGGCCGCCTCGGCGATCTCATTGAGGACAAGGAGGCGATCCAGCCGATCGATGCCGCCGTGCAGTCGGAGCTTCGAGAGGCCACCGCGCGCGTGCTCGCCTCGCTTACTCCACGGGAGGAGCGGGTGCTGCGCATGCGCTTCGGCATCGGATGAACAACGAGCACACGCTGGAGGATGTGGGCCAGCAGTTCTCCGTCACCCGCGAGCGCATCCGCCAGATCGAAGCCAAGGCTCTCAGGAAGTTGAAGCACCCGAGCCGGTCACGGGTCCTCAGAAGCTTCCTGGATTATTGAACCGAATGCGCTGCGCGTGGCGCTAACGGGCAGGCGAGACGTTGAGGCTAAACAGAGTATTACCCTGGCCGTGGGGTTGATCGGTCACCCACAAAAGCAGCGTGTGGCCGTTCCAGATCGCAGCCGGAACGTCGCGCAGGATCTCGCCGCAGGCCACGATCGCTTCGCGGCGCGCGGAGTCCAGATCGGGAAGGTCCACGCCTTCGCCATCAATCGTGGTGCTCCCGTCCCGCACATGAAAGAAGAACAGTGACATCTGGAGGTCCTTAACAGGGCAGACCAAGCTGCCGATTGGCTGACTGCTGCAGGAAGATTCCGGCCACCGCAGGGGACCGACCTCCCCTGAATGGCGAACGATCCTATCACTGTACGGTTCCGTACGACAGGGTCCATTCGTTTTCATTTTTGCGTTCGCAACCGCAAAAACCAAACGCCGCCACTTAGGTTGTCGGCCTACCACTGCAGGAACTTCAAATCGACGGCACTAGACTTTCTGCACGTGCCGGCATGCTCTCAGGATGTCGGACCTGTCACATGGCTTGCTGAAGGATCGACGGCCTGGAAGACAGCGGGATTGATTGACTGAATTGCCGGATGCGTACACGAGGCCGATGGCGGGGCGTGCAGCGCGAAACTGCGCAACATGAGCTCATCGTCCACGACGAGAACGTGCAGGGAGCTAGAATGATTCGCGGCAGATACAGCCAAAGGCACGACCTTCTCGCGCCGAGCGCCTGGCTCGACTGGG
>DASXIG010000549.1:0-1663 GCA_036498105.1 Xanthobacteraceae bacterium
GTTGCGCGCGTGCAGCGCGATCGCGATCATGGAGGAGCCGCCGAACAGCATGTTGATGCCGACCAGAAGCCCGAGCGCCCAGGCCGCCGTGCCGGGGAGGCCGGCGAAGATGATGGCGGCGAGGATCAGATCGATGATGCCGCTCACCAGCATCCAGCCCCACTGGCCCGTGAGCTCGCGCTTGTGCTCGAGGGCATACATGATGGAAAGCACGCCCTCAATGAGGAAGAACACGATCAGCAGCAGCGTGAGCGAGACCGCGCCGCTGACCGGCCAGAGCAGAAGAACAACGCCGGCGGCAATCGCGAGGATGGCGGAGAGGAGCGACCACCAGAAGCCCGGCGCCTGACGCGCGCCGAAGGTGGTGATCAGGCCGGCCACGCCGCTGATAAGAAAGAGCCAGCCAAGGAAGATGGTCACCCCGATGGTGGCGAGCGGCGGGATGATGATGGCGAGTATGCCCAAGATGACGAGGATGATCCCCTCGACCATGAACAATTTCCAGTGTTCGCGCACGGTCTGCGAAAGCGCGCTCTGCCATTGGCTCATGTCGCTCGGACTGCTCGGATTGGTTGACATGTCTGACCTCCCAGGGTCGGCACGGTCGGGACCGGTGCGATCCCCCTGCACGACCGTAATAATGTAGAATTAGTATAACAGCGTCGGCACGCCTGCGCCACGCGCTTTCACGGGATTCATGGGATTGTCATAGGTTTGCCGGCGGTGACCCAAGCCATAGGGTCTGGCCATCGACACAGGGGAAGTCAGTCGCTCAGCCAGTATGCGACGTCGTAGATCACGGCGCCGAGCGCGCAGGCGGCAAGTCCGGCCCAGACCATGCTGAGCAGCACCGCGGTATTTGCGCGCCGTATCGCATCTCTATGGATAAGATGGGCCATGGTGATTCTGCCTGGCTGCAATCTAATGCTACCTGGCCATCCACTCCAACCACGTAACGACAAAGCAGGGTTGCGGACGATGCGTGTCTCGGCTCGCCCGTTTACGGCCGATTTATGCTGCGCCCGCGCGACGTTTACTTTGCCCGGGCGCGGCCTAAAAGGATTCGCACATGCACGCGAGGAAAAACCGTCATGCTGGAAAAACCAAAATGTCCGGTGATTGCGCTCGAGGAGCACTATTGGGACAAGGAGCTCTCCGCGCAATTCGTCGGCGGCGAAGGCGTGCGCGCCCCCGACATGCTCGCGCGGCTTTATGATCTCGGCGAGATCAGGTTGCGCGAGATGGACGAGGCCGGCATCGACATGCAGATCCTCTCCCACGGCGCCCCGTCGGCGCAGAAGCTCTCCGGCGCGGATGCGGTGGAGCTCACCCGGCGCGTCAATGACCGCCTCCATGCGGCGGTGAGCGCCAATCCCAAACGCTTCGGCGCGTTCGCGGCGCTCCCCACCAGCGATCCCAAAGCGGCAGCGGACGAGCTCGAGCGCACCACCAGGCTCGGCTTCAAGGGGCCGATGATCCACGGGCTCGCGAACGGAATGTTCCTCGACGACAAGCGTTTCTGGCCGATCTTCGAACGCGCACAGGCTCTCGATGTGCCGGTCTATCTGCACCCTGCCGTGCCGCTGCCGGCAGTGATGGACGCTTATTACAAAGACTACGTGAAGGATTTTCCAATGGTGATCCGCGCCGCCTGGGGCTTCAC
>DASXIG010000550.1:0-2310 GCA_036498105.1 Xanthobacteraceae bacterium
TGCCGTCGTGCTCGCGCACGGCCTCACCACTGGCGGCCGCCAGGGTGCGATTCGTGCGCTTGCCGATTTCTGGGAGCGGGTTGCGGGCCTTGCGAAGCAAAGCTTTCTGCAGCCTTCGTGGTACGATCGGATCAGCGGCAACGACGGGCTCGACTATTCGCCCAGCTACGTCTTGTTGGACATGCTGTCGCGGATGTTTTCGCCCTATCAGATCAATCCATCCAACTACAACCCGCTGCGATCGCTGCTCGATGAGATGGTTGATTTCGAGCGCCTGCGCCGCGATTGCGCCATCAAGCTGTTCCTGTGCGCGACCAACGTGCGCACGGGCAAGGTTCGGGTCTTCACCAACGAGGAAATCGGCGTGATGCACGTGCTCGCCTCGGCCTGCTTGCCCCTATTGTCTCAGGCGGTGCAGATTGACGGAGAATATTTCTGGGACGGCGGCTACATGGGCAACCCTGCGCTGTTCCCGTTGATCTACGACTGTCATTCCCGCGATATCGTCGTCGTTCACGTCAACCCCACCGAGCGCCCGGAGATCCCGAAGACCGCGCAGGAAATCATAAACCGGATCAATGAAATCAGCTTCAACTCCTCGCTGCTCCGGGAGATGCGCGCTATTGCGTTCGTTACCAGCCTCATCGACGAAGGCAAGATCAAGGATGACAGCCTTCCTCACATGCTGATTCACGCCATCGAGGCCGACGACGTGATGCAGAAGCTTGGACCTACCAGCAAGCTCAACGCGGATTGGAGTTTTCTGCAACGGCTGCGCGACATCGGCCGCAGCCGCGCCGATCAGTGGCTGAAGGCGCAACTCGATATGATCGGAGTGAAGTCGACCATCGATATTCCGACGAAATATTTGTGAGCGCCTTGCGTGGCTTCCTGTAGGGTGGGCAAAGGCGCGCACCTCCCCACAGCTCCGCATGCACCGAAAGCTCGCGCGCCGTGCCCACGCGGTTCGCCCGTGCATCTCGCATGCCGCGTGGGCACGGCGCGCGCATCAGGTTGTTGCCCAAACGGAAGGCTTGTGAAGCGCGCGCCTTTGCCCACCCTACTCGTCAGCCAACTTACTGGGCGCTAGTCCGAGGCCACGATCTTGTTCTCTTTGATCACGGCGGCCCAGCGCGCGATCTCGTCTTCGATGAATGTGCCGAAGGCTTCCGGCGTGGAGAGGCGATAAACGACGCCCTGCTCGGAGAGCCCCTGCTGAACCACGGGCTCCTGCAAGGCTCTGGCCATGGCGCCGTTCATGCGCGAGACGATCTCGCGCGGCGTTCTGGCGGGCGCGAGCATTCCCCACCAGGAGTCGGCGTCGACCCCGGCGATGCCCAGCTCGCTCAAGCTCGGCGTATCCGGCAGGCGCGCACAGCGCTGCGCGGATGTCACGACCAGCGGACGCAGTGCCCCGCCTTGAATTTGCGGCGAGAGAAGCGCGATCGAGGCGATCGCTATCGGGACATGGCCGGCAATCGCATCGGTCGCCAGCGGTCCCCCGCCCTTGTACGGAATGTGCGTCATGCTCACGTTCAGCTTGCTCGCAATCCTTGTCATGGCAAGGTGAGCGAGACTGCCGGACCCGACGGTGCCGTAGGAAATCGAATCATTCCGTTTTGTTGACGCGGCGATTACGTCGTCAAAGCTCTTGAAGCCGCTCGCGGGATGAGCGGTGACCACCATCGGCGAGGTCCCGATCAGCATCACCGGCGCCAGATCTCTCAGCGTGTCAAACGGCAGGCTTGGCAACAGACTCGGATTGACGCCATGGGTATCGAACACGAGCACGAATGTCGTGCCATCCGGGGCGGCCGTGACCGCAGCCTGGGTCCCGATCGAGCCCGAGGCACCGGCGCGATTCTCGATCACGACAGGCGTCTTCAGGTCGGCCTGCAGCAGCGGCTGAATACGCCGTGCGATCTGGTCCGTTGTGCCGCCGGGAGGAAACGGCACGATGATGCGGATGGAATTGGAGGTCCAGCTCTGGGCACGGGCAGAGCCGGTGCTTCCGAGCGGCATACAAAAGAACAGGACCGCCAGCGCCAATAGCCTGTGCATACCTCTCCTCATCCGTAAGCCTCCCCGCATATCGCTTCGCTGATGCAGGCTACAAACCGGCGCCGTCGTAGCCCGGATGAGCGTAGCGAAATCCGGGTATACACAGCGATCACTCCGCCGCGCTCAGGCCATCGATCTCGACCGCGCCGGACTTGATGCGCGGAATAAGCTCCCGGCCGAATTCCACCGTGTCATTGAACGGATCGAAGCCGCGGATCAAGAAAGAATCCACGCCGAGCCGATAGTATT
>DASXIG010000551.1:0-5600 GCA_036498105.1 Xanthobacteraceae bacterium
GTGCTGATGGGCGGCTGCGACAAGACCACCCCGGCAACCATCATGGGCGCCATCTCCATGAACCTGCCGGTGATCTTCATGCCGGCTGGGCCGATGATGCGCGGGCATTTCGGCGGCCGCATTCTCGGCTCGGGTTCCGACGTGTGGAAGTACTGGGCCGAGAAGGAAGCGGGCAACATCACCGAGCAGGAATGGAACGATATGGAGGCAGGGATTGCGCGCTCCGCCGGCACCTGCATGACCATGGGCACCGCCTCGACCATGACCACCATCGCCGAGGCGCTCGGCCTGACGCTCCCGGGCGCCGCCTCCATCCCGGCCGCCGATGCGGCGCACCCGCGCATGGCCTCGGCCTGCGGCCGCCGCATCGTCGAGATGATCTGGGACGATCTCAAGCCGCGCGACATTCTCACCCGCAAGTCCATCGAGAACACGCTTGTCGTGCACAGCGCGCTGGCGGGCTCCACCAATGCCATGGTCCACCTCGTGGCAATCGCGCGGCGTGCCGGCGTGCCGATCAGCCTGAAGGATTTCGACGAGGTGGCGAGCCGTGTGCCTGTCATCGCCAACGTGCGTCCCTCGGGCAAGTGGTTGATGGAGGAGTTTCACATTGCCGGTGGCACCCGCGCGCTCTTCTCGCGGCTCAAGCCGATGCTGCATCTCGATGCGCGCACTGTTGCGGGTACGATGGCGGACGCAATCGACAATGCGCAGGTCCATGACGATGACGTCATCCGGCCGCTGAACAATCCGATCGCCGCCTCGGGCGGCACCGCCATCCTCTACGGCAACCTCGCTCCCGACGGATGCGTGATGAAGCCGCCGGCGGCGGAGCCGCGGCTCCTTCAGCACACCGGGCCGGCGCTGGTGTTCGGCAGCTACGACGAGATGAACAAGGCGGTGAACGACCTCGATCTCGACGTTACCGCCGATCACGTCATGGTCCTGCGCAATGCAGGCCCGATCGGCGGCCCGGGCATGCCGGAATGGGGCATGCTGCCCATTCCGAAGAAACTGCTGCGCCAGGGGGTGCGCGACATGGTGCGGATTTCGGACGCGCGGATGAGCGGAACGAGCTATGGCGCCTGCATCCTGCACGTCGCGCCGGAAGCGCAGATCGGCGGTCCGCTCGCGGCGGTGCGCACCGGCGATCGCATCAGCGTCGACGTGTCGAAGCGTTCGATCCAGGTCGATCTCAGCGATGCGGAGATCGCGGAGCGCGTCAATGCCTATAAGCCGCCGCCGCGGAATTACCCCCGCGGCTATTACAAATTATTCGCACAGCACATCCGGCAGGCGAACGAGGGTTGCGACTTCGATTTCCTCGAAGGTGCAGGCGGCATCCCCGAGCCGGAAATCCACTGAGCTACCGTCTCGCGGCTTCGTAGGGATAGACGAGATTGCCGGTCTTGAATTCATCCGGCCATACGGTCACCTGCTTCTTGTAGTCCCTGAACTGATTGAGATCGTTCCCGACGACGTTCTGGTATTGGCTGACGAGAAGGCGCGGCTTTACCCATTCACCATCGGAACCGAACGCCACTTCGCCGGCAACGGTGCTGAAGCTGTGGCCGTGAAGGTGGTCGGCAAGCTTTCCCTGGTCGAGTGATTGTATTTCTTCCACAGCCTGCGCAAGCACCTGCATCCCGGCATAGCCGTAAGGCACATAGTTATAGCCGAGAGGGTCAACACCCTCGCGCACCGCACGCGCCTGATACTTGCTCATGACCTGGTTGACCCCGGGAAAGTCAAACTGCGGACCCGGTATGAAAGTATCCGCCGTGCTGACAACGCCGTTGAGCAAGGGGCCAAGCTGCGTTTTGAAGACGGTGGCGAGCAGGCCGACCATGTTGCCGCCGAACATCTTGGTCCTGAGACCAAGCTCGTGAGCGGCGCGGATCATGCCCACCGTATCCGGAGGGTAGCTCGCATTGTACACGATATCCGGGTTGCTGGCCTGGATTGCACGGATGATCGGACCAAAGTCGGTCGTGCTCGGCGGATAGCTCTTGTCGTAGACAATGTTGAATCCGCCCTTTTGCGCATTGATGCGCGCGCCGTCGGTTGAGACCTTCGAGAATTCCGCATCGGCGCCGGAGATGGCAACCGTCCGCGGCTTAGGGTTCTGTTGCATTGCCAGGTCGAAAAAGCCTTCCGAGAAGGCCAGCATCGGGTTGGGCCCCGCCGGCAGCATGGAAAAGTACCGGCCGTAATGGATCTCCCGGTTTGCGGCCACTCCGAAGAAGCCAATCGTGAGGTATTTGTGCTGCTGGACGACCAGGATCGCCGGAACGACCATGTTGGTGGCATAAGGTCCCACCGTAAGGTCGACCTTGTCGACCTCGATCAGCTTGGTGTAGATGCCGGGAACCGAAGCCGGATTGCTCTGATCGTCATAGAACACGAGCTCCACCGGCCTGCCCAACAGTCCGCCCTTGGCGTTGATGTCGTCTCGCCAGACCTGGATCGCGAGCAGGACCTGCTTGCCGTTCGCCGCCACGGCTCCGGTCAGCGCGACGCTCAGTCCGACCCGTATCGGGTCTGCGGCGTGCGCGGAACGCGGGCCGATCGCCGCCGCCGCGGCAAGAACGACCCCCGCTATCGCGGCGCCTCCTGATTTTAACAGAAGCCCGAGCATGGATGCCGTTCCTCATTCCTCGTTCCTACGCCGCGCGGCAGCAAGGGACGCCTTCATGCTGCCACGCTCGCCGCCTTTCGACGCGGCAATCCCATCAGCTTGCGGGCTTCGGTGGGATTCGCAGGCTCCAGGCCCATGTCGCGAACGATCCTGACAATCCGCTCAACCAGCTCGACATTGTTGGCCAGGCGTCCGCGCGAATAGTACAGGTTGTCCTCCAATCCCACACGCACGTGACCGCCGAGAAGAAGCGACTGTATGCCCGCATCGAGTTGCGCCGGTCCGATGGCGCTGACGTTGAAGAGCGCGCCTTCCGGCATCAGCTCGACCATCTGCTGGAGGATTTTCGGAGAATAGGGCATGGCGCCCTGGAAGCCGCGGTCGGCCCCGAGAACGAAGTTGACGAAATAAGGCGGCTCGTCCAGCCCCGCGCGCAGGCAAGCATTCACATCCTGGAGCAGATGGGTGGGGCTGAACACCTCCCACTCGGGCTTGATCCCTTTCGCCTTCATCGCCTCTGCAAGATGTCGACAGCGTTGCGGCGAGGTATTCATGAAGATCTCTCTGCCCTCGAACGTCGCGACGATGGTAGTGGGATCGAGAGTGCACATCTCGGCTCCAGCTTCCATGCCTTTGAGCCGCTCCTCCCACATGATCTCCCAATAACCATCCGCCCCCTGACGAACCATGTCGCCGTTGATGCCGCCGCCGGTCGAGTTGTTGATAATGATGTCGCATTTCGCACGGATGAGATCGTTGATGCGGCGATAGACCTCGGGGTTGCAGGTGGCCTGGTCATCCGGACGCCGCGCGTGCACAGCCACAACGCTCGCGCCGGCATTGTAGCACCGGTAGACATCGTCGGCGATTTCCTGCGGCTGAGTGGGCAGATTTGGATTCTGCTTCTTGCCGGCCATGCCTCCGGTCGGCGCAATGGTGACGATGACTTTGCGTGCTTCCATCAGGATCCCCCGGGTGCAGGTTTCGCATCGATCAATACGAACGCGACGAGGCAGGGCTCGTCGGTACGGTTGCTCCAGGCGTGGCTGGTCCCGCGCTGAACAAGAACATCGCCTGGCCGCATCAGGGTCTCGTCCGCATCGAGGACGGCCCAGATTTCGCCGCTGAGCACGATTGCGTAATCGGTCGAGTTGGTGCGGTGCATGCCCTCGTGCCGCTCGGACGACGCGGCGACCGCGCTCGCGCCCGACTCGCCCATCGCTGCAAATGCCTGCTCCCGACTCCAGTTTCCGACGTATTCCCCGTCCGGCGGGAACTGCACTACCCGGAAGACGCTCCCCGCGGGGGGCGGCGCCAAGGTGATGCGGCCGTGGCAGGCATCGCCGGAAGTGGCGTTGTCAGCCGGCGCGCTGTACGTCTTCCACAAGTCGGTGCACGCAAAGGTATCCACGTTCGGCATGGTCATGACGTGCGGAGAGGGCGCATCCAGAACTATGGTCGAGCGCCCCTGCGCATCATGTCCGGTGACAATCCGGCGAACAGGTCGGACGTTTGAGCCCATCGGATTGCTTGCTCCCGTACGCTGGACCAGTCTGGACGGTCATGTTTGAGAACGCAATACGGCCAACCTTCCGCTCACGCGCCGCCGGCTTGAAGGTCATCGTCGTGGGTGCGGGGCCTGCCGGCCTTTATTTCTCCTACCTGCTCAAGCGCCAGCAGCCGGAAGTGGATATCCGGGTCTTCGAGCAGAACGCGCCCGACGCCACCTTCGGATTTGGCGTCGTGTTTTCCGACCGCGCGCTCGAGTTCCTGCGCGATGACGACCCTGACACCTATGACCTCGTTACCCCGAGAATGGAGTCATGGTCGGATATCGTCCTCGATGTCGAGCATGATTCAGACTTGCTCAAAGAGTCGGACGTGCTCAAAGATTCGGACTTGGCTGCTCCATTGCGGCTTCCGCCTTGAGATTCTCGCCATCGCGGAAGATCGTGGCAACCGCCAACACCCGGCCATCGCGGCGATAGCGCACGAGGCAATCGCGGCCAGCGATGTCGCCCTCGATCTGGACGGCGTCCCATTTCTCGGCATGCCCGATGTAGTTGATGGGCACGTCGTAATGCTGGCTCCAGAAGAAGGGAACGTCGCGAAACCGCCTCCCCTGTCCCAGCATATTTCGCGCCGCGGTCTGCCCCTGGCGCTCCGCCACCACCCAGTGCTCGATCCGAACATTCTCGCCCGTGTACGGATCGGGCCAGCGCGCTATGTCGCCGGCAGCAAAGATACCCGGGGCACTGGTCTCGAGGAATTCATTTACGGCGACCCCTCGATCGATGGTGAGGCCGGCGCGCTCTGCGAGCTGGATGCGCGGGCGCACCCCGATGCCGACAACGACGAGCTCGGCCGCCAGGCTTGCGCCGCCTTTGAGCTTCACGCTGTTCGCGTCGATCGCCGTTGCAGTCTCCTTCAGATGGAAGGAGACGCCGTGCTCCTCATGGAGCGTGCGGATGAAATCGCCGTATTCGCGTCCGAGCACCTGCTCCAAGGGTCTTCCTTCCGGTGCCACGACGTGAACTTCGAGCTCGCGCGCCCGCAAGGAGGCCGCCGCTTCAAGCCCGATGAAGCTTGCGCCGATGACGACCGCGCGACGCGCCTCCTTGGCGCGCGCAATGATCGCGCGCGAATCAGCAAGCGAGCGCAGCACGTGGACATGCGGCTGATCCGCGCCCGGGATATCAAGCCGTATCGGTTCGGCCCCGGTTGCGAGCAGCAGCTTGTCGAAGGGAAGGCTCTGCCCGTTCGCAAGCGTCACGCGACGTGCCTTCGCATCTATTCCGCTCACTTCAGCATGAAGTTGAAGATCGATGTCCTGCTCTTTGTAATATTCTGGCGGCCGCAGCGGCATCCAATCTTCCGGCGCATTGCCGGCAAGGTAATCCTTGGAGCAGTTGGGCCGGTCGTAGGGGGCGGCCTCGTCGGAGCTCAGCATGGTCAGGCTGCC
>DASXIG010000552.1:0-1737 GCA_036498105.1 Xanthobacteraceae bacterium
CGGGGCCGACTCGCTGCTCCTCCCATCCCCGCACTGGCCGACCGCCGGTGTTATCGACCAGCTCGAGCGCGAGCTCGACCTCAACGTGATGACCGCGCAGCAGGCGATCGTGTGGGACGCGTTGCGCCGTTGCGGCGTGAAAGACTCCATTCCCGGCTTCGGCCGGCTCCTGCGCGAATTCTGAACGGCGGCTTCGCTGCCATTGATCTGCAGCTCATGAACCGCTCGTGCATGTGCTCGCGCCGCGCTGAATCCGCCGGGAGGAGACCGGGCGGCCGTTCGCGGCACCCCCGGGCGTGCCGGCGGATCGGGTGGCGGCCTTGCGTCAGGCCTTCGCGGATACCCTCAAGGACCCTGCATTCCTCGCCGAGGCAACAAAGCTGCAGCTCGAGATCGAGCCGCTCTCCGGCGAGCAGATCCAGGCGCTGCTGATCAAAGCCCATGGCTCTGCCGCGCGCATGCTGCGCCGCGCCAGCGATTTGTTGGAGCGCGGCGGCGGCAAACAGTGATGCGGACCGCGATTGAGGAGTGGCGATACCCAGGAGACTCGCAACCGCAAGCCGGGCTCGGCCCGACCGCTCACGGGCTTTTGACCGGTACCTGGGCGACTTTGATCCTCGTCAGCACCGAAAGTTACCATCTAACGATTCAAGCTTGAAGGTGAGTTTCATGCCGCTGCCCACGCGAACGATTACAGTCGGTCAACCTCGCAGCAAAATTATGGGCGCAGTCGGGGTGCTGGCCCTGCTGCTCGCCATGACGCCCTCGGCGCACGCGGAGGGCTCGTGGTGTGCCCAATATAGCGGGAACGGCGGAACGAACTGCGGCTTCTATTCCTTCCAACAATGCATGGCGACGGTTTCCGGAGCCGGCGGATTTTGCACACAGAATGGATTCTACGGGTACCAAAACTCCCCGCGCACACGATCTCGACGTTAAACTCGAATTACTGCCGCGCGCTTACTCAGCAATGCCGCTTGCGTCGCAATGACACACGCGGCGCAGTCAAACTAGTGCAGACTGCGTAGACTTGTCTGCGTGGGCGCGCCTTTCTCCACCCTACGCGCTTGTGACACAGTACAAAGTGGGGTTGACCGGGATGGCGCGCAGGCGGCAGCTTGGGCGTTGAGCCAGCAGGGAGGTCGTCGTGCATCGGAAGATCGTGGGAATTGTCGTCGGCATGGGCATAGGCATAGTTGCGTCCGCCGGCGCGGCGCGTGCGGAGAATTCTCCGGGAGGCTCGGGCATCGACGCTGCGCTGCATAGCGCGGTTGCGCGCAACGACGTCCCCGGCGTGGTGGCGCTCGTGACCGATCGCCGGCGCGTGCTTTATCAGGGCGCCTTCGGCGTGGCGGACGTCTCGACCGGCAGCGCGCTCACGGCCGATGCGCTGTTCCGCATCGCCTCGATGACGAAGCCGGTCACGTCGGTGGCGGCCATGCAGCTCATCGAGCAGGGTCGCTTCGGTCTCGACGATCCGGTTGAAAAGTATCTGCCGGAATTTGCAAACCTGCAGGTATTTGAATCGTTCGATGCGGCAACCGGGGCCTATCGGCTCCGCCCCGCATCCAGGCCGCCGACCGTTCTGCACATCCTCACCCACACGTCGGGACTCGGCTATCCCTTCACGAGTGCGATCCTGCGCGATTTCAAGCCGCAGCCCGGTGAAAGCTATCCGTTTGGCGGTCCCCTGCTGTTCGATCCCGGCGAGCGCTGGCATTACGGCACGAGCATCGA
>DASXIG010000553.1:0-4294 GCA_036498105.1 Xanthobacteraceae bacterium
TGTCGGGCTCGGCCGCTGCGGGCGGCAAGACCGCGCTGGTCGGTACGCAAATGGCGGTGGACCGGATCAACAAGTCCGGCGGCATCAACGGGCGGCCGATCGAGCTGATCGTGGCGGATTACGAATCCAAGCCTGATGTGGGACGCCGCAAGGCGGAGAAGCTCGTGGTCGAAGACACCATCGACGTCCACGAGGGCGGATTTCTTTCCAACGTTTGCCTCGCCTGCATGCCGGTGTTTTCCGAGAACAAGATCGTCAACATGATCGGGGTGTGTCTCGACACCACGATTACCACCAGCAAATGCGACCGCTACACCTTCCGCCCGTTCGACTATGCGCCTGCTCAGGCGGTCGCGTTTGCACCGTACCTCATCAAGAACCTGGGTAAGAAGTGGCACATCGTCTATGCCGACTATTCCTGGGGTCAGTCGACGCGCGATGCTTATTCAGATCAAATCAAGAAGGCGGGCGGCGAAATTGTCGGGGCCACCGGCATCCCGCTCGGCACTGCCGACATGACGGCATTCCTTTCCAAAATCAGCGGCAATTTCGACGGGCTGTTCGGCATCCTGTTCGGCAAGGACGGAGTGACCATCGGCAATCAGGCCTTCGATCTCGGGCTCACCAAAAAATACAAATGGGCGGGCGACGGCGCCATTGCCGAATCCACCAATCTGCCTGCGCTCGGCAGCAAGATCGAAGGGTTCGTCGGAATCAACCGGTATGTCCCCGTGCTGGAAGGAGTGCTCAATACTCCGTCGCACAAGAAATTCTTCGATGATGCGGTAGCGCGCCTCAAGCAGATCGATCCGTCAGGTCCGCTGCCGGATCGCTACGTGCAATCAAACTACGAAGCCATGAACGCGCTGAAGCTCGGAATGGAGAAGTCCGGCTTCCGCGGGCGCGAGGACACGATGAAGCTGATCGAGGCGCTCGAGGGCCTCGAAATGAAGGAAGGCGACGATTTTCCTCAGGGCGACAAGCTGCTGCGCAAGGAGGATCACCAGGCATTCCTGCGCGAGTTCATCTTCGACATCAAGGATGGCAAGCACCGGGTTCTCGACGTGGTCCCGAAGGAAAAGACAATGTTCCCGCCCGCCTGCAAGTTCGAATCAAGCTAAGTGTCTGTCGGGGGGGCCATCGACGTAGCCTTCCCGGCAGATCCCGGCCGGGAGGGCTCCACCGAAACAATTCTTCGCACGGAGGGACTCAGCATCCGCTTTGGCGGATTGACCGCCCTCGACAATGTCAATTTCGCAATTGGACGCGGCGAGATCCGCGCCGTCATCGGTCCGAACGGCGCCGGCAAAAGCACGTTCTTCAATTGCCTGACCGGCGTGCTGCGCCCATCCTCGGGGCGCATTCTTTTCCGGGAGGAGGACATTACGGGTCTTCCCCCCAATTGCATCTCACAGAAAGGGATCGCGCGCTCCTACCAGATCACCAACATCCTGCCCAACGCGACCACGCTGGAGAATGTGCGCATTGCAGCTCAGTCGCGCCGGCACGGCTGGAGCATGCTCGCGCATCATCGCGCCTATGCCGACCTGATGCAGAAGGCGGACGCGGTGCTCCATTCCGTTGGCCTGCGCCACAAGGCCGACGAGGTCGCTGCGAACCTCTCGCACGGCGAGCAACGCAACCTGGAGATCGGCATTGCGCTCGCCACCGAGCCTCAGCTCCTGTGCCTGGACGAGCCGACGGCCGGCATGAGCGCCGCCGAGACGCACGAGACGATGGGGCTGGTGCGCCGCATCGGCAAGGATTTGACCATCCTGATTGTCGAGCATGACATGCAGGTGGTCATGGAGCTCGCACACCGTATTACCGTCTTTCACTATGGCCGTGTTCTGGCGGAGGGCACGCCCGCGGAGATCCAGCAAAATCCAAGGGTGCAGGAGGTGTATCTCAAGACATGAGCACCGCGGACAGCTCCGCCCTCGTGGAGGTCGAGGACATCCACACCTATTACGGCAAGAGCCATATCCTCCACGGCGTCTCGCTGAGGGTGGAGCGGGGAGAGGTCGTCGGCCTCCTGGGACGAAACGGCGTCGGCAAGAGCACCACGCTCAAGACCATCATGGGGCTGGTAAGTCCGAGCCGGGGCAAGGTGCTCTTCGAACGCAATCCCATCGCCGGTGTTCCCGCGCATCGGCTCGCGCGCATCGGGATTGCCTATGTTCCAGAGGACCGGCGCATCTTTCGCCTGCTGACGGTCATGGAAAACCTCCGCACCGGACTCGACCGTCGCGGCGTGAGCGACGAGCGCAAGCAGGGGCTTCTCGACAAGGTGTTCTCTTATTTTCCGGTTCTGGCCGAACGGCGCGATCAGCCCGGCGGCACCCTCTCCGGCGGCGAGCAGCAAATGCTGGCGATCGCGCGAGCGATGATGCTCGAGCCCAAGATCATCCTGCTCGACGAGCCGACCGAAGGGTTGATGCCGCGCATGGTGTCGCAAATCCGCGACATCATCGAGGCGCTGCACCGGGAAGGCGTGGCGATCCTGCTGGTGGAACAGAACGTGCCGCTCACGCTGCAAGCCAGCCAACGCGTCTACATCATGGAAAAGGGCTGCGTGCGTCACCACTGCGCGGCATCGGAGCTGCGCGTAAACGACCCCATGATCCAGCAATATCTGGGGATATAGCATGGAGCAGATCAGCGCGTTCCTGCAGGCCATCCCCTATGATCAGATCCTGATCCAGACGCTCAACGGGCTCGTCACCGGCATGATCCTGGCGCTGGTCGCCTCGGGCCTCACTCTCATCTTCGGCATCATGGATGTTGTGAACTTCGCCCATGGCGAGTTGTTCATGCTCGGCGCCTATATCGGCGTCGTCGTACTCGCAGCTTCCGGCAGCTTCTGGCTTGCGCTGCTGCTCGCGACCCTCGTCGTGGCGCTTATCGGGGCTGCGCTGCAGATCACGACGCTGCGGCCGTTGATCGGCCGTGATCCCTTGAACACTATTCTCGTCACCTTCGGCATCTCGCTGGTGCTGCAGAATTATGCGCTCTGGCAGTTCGGCCCGGTCGCGCGCAAGATTCAAGAGCCTTTCAGCGGGCATTTCTCGCTGTTTTATCTCGAATATCCTTGGTACCGCATTCTGATCGCCGTTCTTTCCGCGGCCATCATCGGTGGCTTCTGGCTGTTCCTCAAATACGGCACCTACGGCATCTGGATCCGGGCAACCACGCAGGACCGAGTCATGGCGCAGGCCATGGGCATCCCGGTGCCATGGGTTTACACCGCGGTCTTCGCCATCGGTGCCGGAATGGCGGCCGCGAGCGGCGTGCTGTTTGGTCCGCTGGTCGGCGTCACCCACTCCATGGGCCTCGATTGGGTGCTCAAAGCGTTCATCGTCGTGGTGGTGGGCGGCATGGGCAATCTCGGCGGCTCCATCGCCGCGTCCATCTTCATCAGCCTGCTCGAGGCCTACGCTGCCATCTGGGTCGATCCGGCCCAGGCGGTGATCGTCTCGTTTGTCGTACTGATCCTGACTTTGTTGTTCCGGCCGACGGGCCTCTTCGTGCCGACCCCGAAATGAGCAAGCGGTCCGCGATCATCTACTGGACCGGGTTCAGCGTCATCCTGGCGCTGCTCATCGCCGCCCCGCTCGTGCTGCCGGAGTTCTGGAGGCGCTTTGTCACCGAGATACTGATTTGGGGCCTGCTCGCGATGTCCTCCGATATCCTGATCGGTTACACCGGGATGGTGTCGTTCGGACACTCGGCCTTCTTCGGCCTCGGCATGTACGGCGCGGCGGCTGCGCTGCTCACGGTAAGCCCGCCCAACCTGTGGCTGGCGATCCTGTATGGGCTGATCGGCTCAGCCGGGGTGGCGCTGTTCGTCGCCTATTTCTCCACCCGCCTGCGCGACATCTATTTCGCGATCACCACCCTGATCTTCTCCCAGATCTTTTACGTCCTCATTTTCACCTGGACCGAGCTGACCGGCGGCGAGAACGGCCTCACCTTCAGGCGGCCCGCACTGGCCATTGCGGGGCTGTTCTCGGTGCCATTCACGACGCACACGCTGCACTGGTTCGTGCTGGCCGTGGTCACGGCCTCGTATCTGATCCTCCGGCGCATTACGCAGTCCCCGTTCGGGATGGTGCTGCAGTCGATTCGGGAGAACGAGGGGCGCACCCGCGCCATCGGCTATGCCGTCGAGCGCTACAAGATCGTGGCTGTCATGCTCTCGGGCCTGTTTGCCGGGCTGGCAGGCGTGCTTTATGCCGTGCAGAACCGCTTTGCGGCGCCCGATTTCGTCTATTTTCTGGTGTCCGGCGAGACT
>DASXIG010000554.1:0-2487 GCA_036498105.1 Xanthobacteraceae bacterium
CAACGCCGTAATCGTCTTGCAGGTGCCCACGCATCCAGACTGCGGCGCTCATGGAGTAGATCGGCACGCCCACGCGCCTGCCCTCGAGATCCTTCGGCGATCGGATGCCGGAGCGCCGATTGATGCTGAGCATCCCGTGCCGAAAAACACGGGAGGGAAACACCGGCAGGGCCACGAGAGAAGAAATGCCCGCGGACCTGCGCGCAATGAACTCCGAGCTCGACATCTCGGAGATATCGAACTCGAGATTCCCACCCATGCGATCGAAGATCTCGCGCGCCCCGCCCGATCCGTCCATGGGGATGAAATTGAGCTCGATCCCGTCCGGGCGCACGTCGCCGCGGTAGAGATCGAGCATCCGATCGTAGAGACCGCATGCCATGGTCAGTTGCAGCTTGTGCGGCATCGCAGGTCTCACACGCTCATGGTGACGTAGGCCGCGCGCCCGATGGCGACGAGCCGCTTCTGGTCGTCGGAAATGCGGACATCGACCACCCCTATGGTTCGCCCCAGCTTCACGACCGTGGCCACCGCAACGAGCTCGGTCCCGCCCGCGAGCCGCAGATAATCGACGCGCATGTCCACGGTCGCAACCGCATGCAGGACCTTCGCCGCGATCGCCGCATGGCCGGTGATGTCGACCATGGCCGCCACGATCGCGCCGTGCAATTCGGGCCGGCCGGGCAGGCGGCAGAATTCCGGCCGGATGGGCAGCCGAATGGTGACGCTACTCTCCTTCTCGTTGACTTCCACGAGCTCCGGGAGAAGCCATTGGTGAAACGGAGTTGCCGCAATGTTGTCGCGGACGAACTCGAACGTGCTCTGCGCCATGGAGCTACAGCCCGTCCCGTTCGAATAGAACCGTAGGGTGGGCAAAGGAGCCGGCGCTTGCGCTGGCGACGTGCCCACGCGTGGGCACGCGCGCCAAGCGGCGCGCTTTGCCCACCCTACAATCGTGATCCGCGTTCACCGGGACGCGCACTAGCCGGACCAGCGTATGGGCTGCGGCTTGAGCAGCCCTTGCGCAACCATCTCCACCAGACGGCGCTTGAGCACCTTTCCGCTCGCAGTCAGGGGGAACTGGTCCAGCTCCAGGAAGAATTCCGGCATGTCGTATTTTGACAAGCCCTGCTGGTTGAGATGCGCGAGCAGCTCCAACGGCGCCGGCGCCGCGCTCGTCCGCGGGATAATGGCAAGGCAGACGCGCTCGCCGAGACGCTCGTCCGCAACGGGAAAGGCGGCGGCCTTGGTGACGCCCCTATGCCGCAAGGCATAGTCCTCGATTCGCACGGGATAAATGTTGTGACCGCCCCGGATGATGACATCCTTCTTCCGGCCGGCGATCTGCAGGTTTCCGTGCTCGTCCAGGCGCGCAAGGTCGCCGGTCATGAACCAGCCATCGCGGTTGAAGGACAGCTCGGTTGCGGTCTGATCATTGAAATAGCCGAGCATGAGGGAGGCCCCCCGTACCCCGAGCTCTCCGATCTCGCCCGGGGCAGCTTCCCGGTCGCGGTCGTCATCGCGCCAGAGCTTTATCTCCATGCCGTCGGCCGGCCGTCCGCATGTGGCAGCGATGGTCAGCGGGGGATCGTCGGGACGGGTATATTGGAACGAGTGGTTCTCGGTCATCCCGAATGCGTTCTGGATCTTGACTCCGACCTCCATCAACCCGCGCACTGTCGTCGGTGGTACGGGGGCACCGCCGAGCTGGAAGGCGTTCACCCGTCCCAGCGTGGCCATGCCTCGCTGCCGCAACTCGGTCAGCAGATCAATGGCATGGGTGGGTACGCCGAGGACATAGGTCGCGCCGGTCTCGACGATGCGGTCGAGCATGCGCGGCGCATCGAGCGGGGTGTGCGCAACGAATTCTCCGCCGCAAACGGCGGCCACCGCCATCCCGACGATCCCGATATTGTGGCTCAGCGGACTGAAGGAATACACGACCGTATTCTGGTCGAAGCCCCAGTCCTTGGCGATGGCCCGTCCATTGGCAAGGATGGTATTGTCGGAATGCATGACGCCTTTGGGCTGCCCGGTCGTTCCGGAGGTGAAGGCCAGATACACAATGCGGTCGGGATTGCCCGCAGAGCCAAGGCGGCTCTCGGGCGCATGCCCAAGGCTCCCGAACCCGAGGCCCGCGAACCCGAGCGGTCGGCTGGTTTCCGGAACGCGCGTTTGAAGCGGCTCGACGCGATAGACTTTCTTGAGACGGGACAGCGCGCCCAGCATTGCGAAGATATCGTTCTTCGCAGCATCGGCGCCATAGCCCGGCTGCGCGAAGAAAGCGGCTGACCCGGCGCGTTCTAAAAAAGCGAGGATGTCGTTGCAGGTGTAATCGCGATGCAGCGAAGTGTTGCAGACATATCCCATGCGCGAGCAGGCGAAGAAGATGAGCGCGGTCTCAATCCGGCTGGGTAGCCAGATCGACACCCGATCGCCGGACCGAAGGCCGGCGTCATGCAGGTCCTGCGCGACCGCATCGACCCA
>DASXIG010000555.1:0-4167 GCA_036498105.1 Xanthobacteraceae bacterium
AGCGCGGATGCTCCGTCGGTGTAGGTCATGATGCGGTAACCTTCAGCCTCGAGAGCGATCGAGACGGAGGTCAAGATGTTGCGGTCATCGTCGACGAGAGCGATCGTTGGCATGAGCCCCTGTCCTGGCGTTTCGCCCCGCGACTCTGAAGCCCCTAAAGCAAGGCCGAAATGTGGCTAATCCCTGACAAACACATGATTCGTCAAGGAATTGCCAGCATAGCCGGTCCGCGCTGGGGGTGCAAATGCGGCTTCCCGGCGTAATTGGGGGCGCTCGCAACACTCGTGCCGGCCGCTGGCGACCCTAATTGCTCCTTGGTCATGGTTGGTCACCGATCAGGGATCAGTTATCAGGGGCCAGGAATCAGAGGGGGCTGTTGCTATACCTGATTACTGGAACCTGGTGCCTTGAGAGGAGTGCGGCGATGCGACATTTGGTCTTTGCCTTTGCCTTGATCGGGGGATCGGCTGTTGCGCACGCTAAGGACCCAATCGTTCTGCGCGATATGGGGTCGTTTCACATTGGCGGGCGCTTCATCGAGATCAACGGCCAGCCCATCAAGGAAGTCGTGTTCACTCCGGGCGGTGTGCCCGCGCGAATGGATCCGAACGGCAAATATCAGGTCGAGCAGATGTATGTGCAGTATTTCCTGCCGCAAAATCGCAAAGGCAAGCTGCCGCTCATCTTGTTGCACGGCGGTGGGCTCACTGGCGTGACCTACGAAACCAAGCCTGACGGCGGGGAAGGCTGGCTCAATTTTTTCATTCGCCAGGGTTGGGACACCTATGTGTCCGATGCGGTCGAGCGCGGCCGCTCCGGCTGGACCAACACCTTCAAAGGCGATCCCGTGTTCCTGCCGTTCGGCGATCCCTGGGAGCGCTTTCGCATTGGTCCCCCCGGATCGTGGAACGACGACAAGGGAAAGCGCACCACCTATCCCGGTGCCCAGTTTCCAACTGATTCGTATGAGCAGTTCCTGAAACAGGCGGTGCCGCGCTGGCTCACCACCGATGATCAGATTGTCGCCGCCTATGTCGCGCTGGTGGATAAGGTCTGCCCATGCGTTGTGCTGGTGCACAGCCAGTCCGGCGCCTTCGGCTTCAAGATGCTTGAGGCCCGGCCGGATAAGGTCAAGGCCTTGGTGGCGGTCGAGCCGACGCTCGGCGGCGACCGCGATAAAGTTGCTTCCGTCAAGAGCACACCAGTGCTGATGGTGTACGGTGACAACGCCAAGGACCATCCGCGCTGGTCAAAGATCCGCCAGGGCGGCGTCGATTACGCAGCCGGCCTCCAGTCGGCAGGCGGTCATGTCGACGTAGTCGATCTCCCCGACCGGGGAATGAGAGGCAATTCCCATATGATCATGATGGACAGGAACAGCGATGCCGTCGCCGGTCTCGTGCAGAAATGGTTGATGGAACGGGAGCTTAGCCCCTAAACCAGCGCGCGCAGCTTCCCGTTGCGATGCAGCATGGAACCGAAAAAGCCTCCCCGGGCTTGTCGGGCAAAGCGCAATGGCAAGCATAAACGCTAATCCTGTGCTGCGCCTTGGCAGGGTAGGTGATCCCCTTTATAGGTCGCCGTGCAGGATTGGAACGCTACGACAGCGCTGCCGTGCCGATCTCTGGGGAGGGTCTCCGGCGCCAGCCGGATCTGTGGTGGAGGAGTCGCGTGCAGGAAACCGGCCTGAGGAACAGCAGCTACGGCGCAGATAAATTCGGCTTCGAGGATCTCGCCGCCCTTCATTGGAATCTCACTGCCCCCGCCCTTTACGAGCATGCGATCGCCGCGGGCGAAGCGACGATCGTGCAAGGCGGCGCACTGTGCGCGGAAACCGGCGTGCATACCGGGCGCTCGCCGAAGGACAAGCATACGGTTGTTGACGAGCTGACCGAGGGCTCGGTCTGGTGGGGGGGAAACCGCAAGATCACGCCGGCCAATTTCCAGCGTCTTTACGACGACTTCATCGCGCACGCGCGGGGCAAGAAACTGTACGTGCAGGACCTCCACGGCGGTGCCGACCCCCACTACCGGATCAAGACGCGCGTGTTCACCGAGTTCGCCTGGCACTCGCTCTTCATCCGCCAGCTGCTGATCCGTCCCGAGCGTTTGGACCTGCTGACGTTCATTCCCGACCTCACCATTGTCGATCTGCCCTCTTTCAAGGCGGACCCCAAGCGCCATGGCGTGCGCAGCGAGACCGTCATCGCGATCGATTTCAGCAAGAAAATCATCCTGATCGGCGGCTCCTCCTATGCCGGCGAGATCAAGAAGTCTGTTTTCACCACGCTGAATTTCTATCTGCCGGCGCAGGGCGTCATGCCGATGCATTGCTCCGCCAACGTCGGCAGGGACGGCGATGTTGCGCTGTTCTTTGGACTCTCCGGCACCGGCAAGACGACGCTCTCCGCCGACCCCGATCGCATCCTCATCGGAGACGACGAGCACGGCTGGGGACCGGATGGCGTATTCAATTTCGAGGGCGGATGCTACGCCAAGTGCATCAAGCTCTCGCAAGAAGCCGAACCTGAAATCTACGCGGCCACCAATCGCTTTGGCGCGGTCCTGGAAAACGTGGTGTTCGATCCGCAGACGCGGATTCCCAACTTCGATGACGATTCCAAGACCGAGAACACGCGCTCGGCTTACCCGCTCGAGTTCATGCCGCGCGCATCGGCGACCGGCCGGGCCGGACATCCCAGGAACATCATCTTTCTCACCGCCGATGCGTTTGGCGTCATCCCTCCGATTGCGAAGCTCACGCCGGCGCAGGCGATGTACCATTTCCTCTCCGGCTATACCGCCAAGGTCGCCGGCACCGAGAAGGGCCTGGTCGGCGTCGAGCCCGAATTCTCAACCTGCTTTGGAGCTCCGTTCCTGCCGCGACCGCCCGCGGAGTACGGCGCGGTGATGCGCGACTACATCTCCAAGCACAAGGTGGACTGCTGGCTGGTCAACAGCGGGTGGACCGGCGGCATCTATGGCGTCGGCCGTCGCATGCCCATCAAGGCTACGCGGGCGCTGGTCACCGGCGCGCTCGACGGCTCGCTCAAAACAGTGAGCTTCCGCACCGATCCGTATTTCGGCTTTGCGGTGCCGAGCTCGGTGCCCGGAATCGAGCCGCATCTGCTCTATCCCATGAAGACGTGGAAGGACAAAGCGGCTTTCGACGACACCGCCCGCAAGCTCGTCGGCATGTTCCAGAAGAACTTCACCAAATACGAGGACGATGTCGACGCCGAGGTGCGCTCGGCTGCGCCCGAGATCCGCATCGCGGCGGAGTAGCTCGCTGGTCCCGGACGAGCGCGCGCAAGCGCTCACTCGATTCACCCGGGACACGGGCCGCACGACCACAACCGCTCAGCGCATCATCAGAGTGCCGGCACCGTGATCGGTCAGGAGCTCGAGCAGCACGGCATGCGGCACCTTGCCGTCCAGAATGACGACGCCCTCGACACCCGCTTCGAGCGCATAGATGCAGGTTTCGACCTTCGGGATCATCCCGCCCGATATGGTGCCGTCCGCGATCAGCCTTCTGGCGTCGTGGGCGGAGAGCTGCTTGATCAGATTCCGGGATTTGTCGAGCACGCCAGGGACGTCGGTGAGGAGAAGAAGCCGCTTGGCCTTGAGCGCGCCTGCGATGGCGCCCGCGAACGTGTCGGCATTCACGTTGTAGGTGACGCCTTCCCGCGAGGTCGCGAGCGGCGCCAGCACGGGAATGAGATCGCGGCCCAGGATCTGCGTGAGCACGGTGATGTCGACAGACTCCGGCTCGCCGACGAAGCCGAGATCGATGATCTTTTCCATCTTGGACTGCGGGTCGATCACGCTGCGGCTCGCCTTGCGCGCCAGCACCATGTTCCCGTCCTTGCCGCACAGGCCTATCGCCTTGCCGCCCGCTCCGTTGATGAAAGCGACTATTTGTTTATTTATCGAGCCGGCAAGCACCATTTCGACGATCTCGATGGTGGCGGCATCGGTGATGCGCAGGCCGTCGGCAAACTGCGACTGGATGCCGAGCCGTGCCAGCATGTCGCCGATCTGCGGACCGCCGCCATGAACCACCACCGGGTTGATGGCGGTCTGCTCCATCAGCACGATGTCGCGCGCAAAACTCTTGGCCAGCTCCTCCTCGCCCATGGCATGGCCGCCGTATTTCACCACCAC
>DASXIG010000556.1:0-4368 GCA_036498105.1 Xanthobacteraceae bacterium
CCGTCGAGGAGGATGCGCTGCCCGACGACGTGGTCCTGTTCCTCCGTCAGGAGCTTGTCGAGAAGGGTATTGTCGCGAACCGGGAGGTCGAAATCGGCGGTGTGCCGGGCGCTCCGATTGGGAAACGCACGGACATTCGCATCGATGCGTTGAGACACTCGACGGCGGGTGTCGTCTGCGATCGTCTGACGGGTGTTATTGAGACGAAGGGCTGCTGGAACGAGGCACTATTCACGGCACTGAACGAGCAGCTGTATCGTGAATATCTGCTGCGGCTTCAGGCACCAGTTGGGATATATTTGGTCGGTTGGTTTGACCGACAGAAGTGGGATCCCGAGGATTCGCGGTTGCGGGACGTACCGGACTGTACCCTGTGGGATGTGCAAGTTCGTCTGGATGAACAGGCCGCCGCTATACCGGCCGGATTTATCGTGCGGGCCGTCGTACTCGATTGCCACATGCATTGATTAAACTAAAGCGTTGCGTCGAGAGCACAGTCGTAGCGGAAAGCTCGCGCAACCCGGCCTGGCGCTGGCGGAGTTCGCCGAGGAGACGCGCGGTCTCCATCGCGATCACCGCCTGGTCGGCGAAGTTCTGCACGAGCGCGATCTGCTTGTCGGTGAATGGCCTGACCTCCTGGCGGTAGATGTTGAAGGTGCCGAGCAAGGCGTTGTCCTTGCGCAGCGCTCCGGTAAGCAAAGTGCGTGCGCCGCCGAGGTCGACGATGGCACGGCGGATGGGGACGCCGGCCCGCAACCGATCGCCGGTTTTGCCGCGTGTGCCGACCGCACACGAGCCGGGGCTGACCGATTTCGAAGCCAGCAACTGGATCGGCTTGTTCGTCCCCCGCGCTACGCCGGCGGCGATCATCCGCCGCCTCAGTGAGGCGACCATCGCAGCCATGAATACGCCCTCGCTCGGCGAGCGCGCGCAGGCGATCGGCACCGATCTGGTCGCCCCCGAGCGCCGCGGCCCGGAGTACCTCGAGCGGTTCGTGGCGAGCGAGATCGACAAGTGGGCCGCGCCGATCCGGGCAAGCGGCATATCCGTGGATTGAGGTGGATGGCAGTGTTCTGTTGCTAACGCCCGATTTCACATCGGGCGTCATTCCGGGGCGTCGCGAAGGGCGAAGCCCGAAGCGGCGAGCCCGGAATCCATACTCCCGGGCAGTGGTTATGGATTCCGGGCTCCCTCGCTGGCGGGCAAGCCGCGCAAGCGGCGGGAACCCGCGCTCGGGCCCCGGAGTGACCGAAGGAACTCCTAGAGTTAGTATATTGGCATTTGTCGCAGCCACTTCTTCGCCGGGTTCTCATGAGCGCTCTCGATCAGATCGAACCGATCGAACAAGCCAGCGTCGATGAGTTGCGCGCGCTGCAGCTCGCGCGGCTCAAGGAGGCCGTGCACTACGCTTATGAGCGCGTTCCGCACTACCGTCAGAAGTTCGACGCGGCCGGTGTTCACCCGGGCGATCTGAAATCCTTCGCCGACCTCACGCGCTTTCCGTTCACCTCCAAGGATGACCTGCGCCAGAACTATCCGTTCGGCATGTTCGCGGTGCCGATGGATGAGATCGTGCGCATTCACGCATCGAGCGGAACGACCGGCAAGCCGACCGTGGTCGGTTATACGCGCCGCGACATCGACACCTGGTCGCGCCTGATGGCACGCTCGATCCGCGCTGCCGGCGGACGCGCGAGCGACAAGATTCACGTCGCCTACGGCTATGGCTTGTTCACCGGCGGACTCGGTGCCCACTACGGCGGCGAATATCTGGGTGCGGCCGTCATCCCGGTGAGCGGCGGCTTCACCGAACGGCAGGTGCAGCTGATCAACGATTTCAAGCCCGACATCATCATGGTGACGCCGTCCTACATGCTGGCGATCGCCGATGAGTTCGAGCACCAAGGGCTCGATGCGCGCCGCTGCAGCCTGCGCATCGGCATTTTCGGCGCTGAGCCGTGGACCGATGCCATGCGGACCGAGATCGAAGGGCGGCTCGGTCTCTCGGCGCTCGACATCTACGGTCTCTCCGAGGTGATGGGACCCGGCGTTGCGCAGGAGTGCGCCGAGACCAAGGACGGCCTCACCGTCTGGGAGGATCACTTCTATCCGGAGATCATCGATCCCGACACCGGACAGCCCGTGGCCGATGGCGAGGTGGGCGAGCTTGTGTTCACGACGCTCACCAAGCAGGCGATGCCGGTGATCCGCTATCGCACCCGCGACCTGACCCGCTTGCTGCCGGGCACGGCACGCCGCATGCGCCGGATCGAGCGGATCCGCGGCCGCAGCGACGACATGTTGATCATCCGCGGCGTGAACGTATTTCCGTCGCAGATCGAGGCGGTGCTGGCGCAGGAGAAGCGCCTCGCGCCACACTACGTGCTCGAGCTGCGCCGGCCCGACCGGCTCGACGAGCTCGATGTGGTGGTCGAGACGCGGACCAACTCCGCCGGCCAGCTGCCGGCCATGGAGTTGGCCGAGCTCGAGCGGCAGGCCGAGCATCTGATCAAAGCGTATGTTGGTGTGACGACCCGGGTTCGTGTTGTCGAGCCGGGCACCATCGAGCGCTCGCAGGGCAAGGCCAAGCGCATCCTCGACCTGCGTCCGAAAACCTGAGTCGGCGGAAAGCTTCGGGACCAATCATGCAAAACGCGATACCGCCCGCCGCCGTGGACGTTCTTACCGACGCATTGCCCGAAGATGAGGTCCACCAATGGCTGGCTGACGAGCCCGCCGAGACCAGCGACCTGATTGCCGATCGCGAGCGCTATCGCGCGTTCTGGCAGGGGGCCGAGCGGCTGATCGACATGATGCCGGAGAAGTCCGCGCGCCCGGCGGCGCAGGAGCAGGCGGCAGAAGCGATCTGGGCCCGCGCCCGCGAATCCCGCGACCGGTTCCTGCGCGCGCATGCGCGCGCGGTCTACGGCGCCGTCACCCATCGCATGGCTCGCTTCGTGCGGGTGGAAGAACTCCTGTTTGCTGCTGCCGATGCGTTTCCGGGGCTTGTGGCCAAGCGCGCACAGATCGCGGCGGAAGAGGACACGCTCCAGCGCGACAAGGACGGCCTCGAGATCGACCAGGGCATTCTGATCTCGCACGTCCTCGCGCATGATCAGTCGGGGCGGCATCTCTGCCACGCGATGCTGCTGCCGCGACCGGAGTCCCAGGAGGCGCTCGCCAAGCTGGCGACGGACGGTGCGCTTGATCTCGGCGCGGTTCGCCTCGAGCGTCACGGCCGCGCCATCCATCTCATCATGTCCAACCCGCGCTTCCTCAATGCCGAGGACCAGACCACGATCGGCGCTATGGAGGTTGGTGTCGATGTGGCAATCCTCGATCCGGAGAGTGACATCGCAGTGCTGCGCGGGGGGCCGGTGGACCACCCCAAATACGCGGGACGTCGCGTCTTCGGCAGCGGCATCAACCTCACGCATCTCTATCGCGGCAAGATTCCATTCGTCTGGTTCTTGCAGCGCGAGCTTGGCTTCGTGCACAAGTTCCTGCGCGGGGTTGCGCGTCCCGACGTGCTGCCCGATGACGTCACTGGCTGCGGCATCGAGAAACCCTGGATTGCCGCGGTCGAGAGCTTTGCCATCGGCGGCCACTGTCAAATCCTGCTCACCATGGATTTCGTCCTCGCCGCGCAGGACGCCTACCTGACGCTGCCGGCGCGCAAGGAGGGGATCGTGCCGGGCGCCGCCAATCTGCGCCTGCCGCGCTTCACCGGCGACCGCATCGCCCGCCAGGCGATCCAGTATGAGCGCAAGCTTATCTGCGACAGCCTCGAGGGGCGCTTGATCTGCGATGAGATCACACAAGCCGATCAGATGGACGAGGCGATCGAGCGCGTCGTCACCAGGCTCACCAGCTCCGGCGCCGTCGGCGCGATCAGCAATCGGCGCGCTTTCCGGGTCGCGGAGGAGCCGTTCGACATGTTCCGCCGCTATTGCGCGGTCTATGCCCGCGAGCAGGCCCAATGTCATTTCAGCCCGGCGCTGATCGAGAACCTGGAGCGGTTCTGGGACGCACGGAACCGGGCGGGGTGAAATTCGCTTGAACGACAAAGTAACAACAAGACTCCGCTCTCGCATCACCACCGACGGCATCGATCGCGCGCAATCGGACCGAGGGTTCGAATCCGGTTTGCGCGGTTCTTCCGCACATCCGGATCGTGCGAAGTGCCGGGGATAGCTTCACCCGATGATCCGGTTGTATGACTCTCCGCTGGAGCGACAAACGTCTCCAGGATATCCTGCTGGATGTTTGAGCAGCACGGCCTGGCCGGCTTGCGCAGCACGCGCGTTCAGCAATATCGCGGTCCGCGGCGTCCACGCTCGCGCCACTGACCCGGGAACGTCCAGGACG
>DASXIG010000557.1:0-5480 GCA_036498105.1 Xanthobacteraceae bacterium
GACGAGGGCATCGCTGCGCCGCGCCACCGCGGCCTGCCGTTGCGCGCGCACCTCGGCGACACTGCGCTGGATGGCGCCCTGTTCGAGGGCGGCCCAGGCCCCGCCCATGCTCTCGATTTGCTGAAACTCCTTCCACGCCGCGCGGCAGAGCTGATCGGTCAAATCCTCCATGCTGCCCGAGCCTGCGGCCGGATCGCTCACCTTCGCAAGATTCGATTCTTCCAGCAGAATGAGTTGCGTATTGCGTGCGAGACGGCGCGCAAAACGGTCCGGCAGGCCCAAGGCCATCGTGAACGGGAGCGCGGCGATCACGTCAGCGCCCGCGAGGCCCGCGGAGACGACCGCAATGGTGACGCGCAAGATGTTCGCGTAAGGATCGCGCCGGGTCATCATGCGCCAGGCGGTTTCGGCGACCACGTAGGCGGGGACGGGCGCCAAGCCACACGCCGCCTCGATGCGCGCCCAGAGCTTGCGCAGCGCGCGAAACTTGGCCGTGGTCAATAGCTGGTCCACATCGGCGGTCATGCGGAAATAGATCGCGCGGCGCGCTGCATCGATCGCAATTCCGGCTGCTTCAAGGGCGCGGAAATATTGCACCGCGACCGCGAGCGCATAAGCAAGCTCTTGCACCTCCGATCCGCCGGCGTCATGGACAACGCGTGCGTCTGCGGCGGCGAACGGCCCGCGGAATCCCCGGTCGGAGAGATCGGCGATACGCGTGCTGAGCTCGCGCATGTTCGGTGCCGGCGCCAAGCCGCTGCCCCCCGTCAGAGCTGCAGCTCCGATGGGGTCGAGGCCAAACCGGATCTTCGTGTTGGCCGGTGCTGCGCCACGATCGCTCAAAAGCGCAGTGATGCTCTCGATCGCCTCGAGCGGCTGCGGCCCGAGGTCCAGGTCGAGCGTGGCGCCGGAACTGAGATCGACGCCCTCGAGCGCGCGCGCGATCGCTTCGGGTTGCGCTGCAAGGCCGTAGCCACGCGCCCCGATCGCGCCGGCGAATTCGACCAGGAGAGCGTTCGCCCCGTTTGCCATATCATCGCGCGCTTGCGCATTTGCCGGGGCGGCCTCCGGATGGTCGAGGCGCTGCATGACCGACCAGGGCGCGCCCGGCGTGCGGGCGATGACGGGCACGGCGTCAGCCTTGCGCGCGCGCAAGGGCTCGATGCGCAAGCCGTCGGAGGTCCTGGCGACAAGCTTGCTTTCGAACGCGGCGCCTTGGAGCACGCGCTCGACCAGCCTTCGCCATTCGTCCCACGCCGCCCTTGGAAACTCCGCGGCAAGCGCGAGATCAGGTGCCGCAGCTTCGGCCATCGCCCAAAATGCCACTTTCCTATCTGCCGTCCAAGGCTCTATACCGGGTCAGTCTCAGCATGGAGAGCTGCCAATGGCCATGACCATGAATGGGCAGGTTCAACTGCCCGCCAGCCGGGAACTGGTTTGGGCGAAGCTCAATGACCCCGAGGTACTGATCACTTGCATTCCAGGCGGCGAGCAGCTCGAAAAGGTTTCGGACATCGAATTCCGGGCTGTGGCCACGGTTAAGGTCGGCCCGGTGAAGGCCCGCTGGAAGGGCAAGGTAAAGCTGTCGGACCTCGACCCGCCCAACGGCTATCGCATCTCCGGTGAAGGAGACGGCGGCGTTGCGGGTTTTGCCAAGGGCGGTGCCAAGGTCTCCCTTTCCGATAAGGACGGCGGCACACTCCTGAGTTACGACGTCGAGGCGCAGATCGGGGGAAAGCTCGCACAACTGGGGCAGCGCCTCATTAACAGCGCGGCCAAAAAGACCGCAGACGACTTCTTCATCAAGTTCACCGCCGCGGTGGGCAGCGGGGTTGAGCCGGGCGCGCAGCCGTGACGTTGACTTGTTCCCATCCAAATCCGCAAATCCCGCCGATTTGACCGAATCCGCCGCCGGAATTATCCGTTGACACCTGAATCGATAGTTTTGACTTAGTTCAAGGAGGAGAGCCAATGACCGCCGTCGCCCTGACGGTGAACGGTAAGCCCGTCACCGGTGATGTCGACCCGCGCACCCTGTTGGTGCAGTTCCTGCGCGAGAACCTGCGGCTGACCGGCACGCATGTGGGCTGCGACACCTCCCAATGCGGCGCCTGTGTGGTGCATGTGAACGACAAGGCCGTGAAGGCCTGCACGGTTTTTGTCTGGCAGATCGAGGGAGCAGATGTGCTCACCATTGAAGGTCTCGCCGATCCCAGCGGGCCGCTGCATCCCATGCAGGAAGCTTTCCGCGAGAATCACGGGCTTCAGTGCGGTTACTGTACGCCGGGGATGATCATGACTGCCGTGGACATGGTGTACCGCAAGGGCCACGACCTGGATGATCAGACCATTCGGCACGAGCTCGAGGGCAATCTTTGCCGCTGCACCGGCTACCACAACATCGTGAAGGCCATTGCGGCCGGCGCCAAGGCGATGGAGAAGCAGCCAAGCCAACCCGCCGCCTGACCGAGCGCTCTCTTCGCCAGCTCACATCCAGATCACGCTGCCGAGTGCAGCGCCTTAGGCGGCGGCAGAGTCAGGGAGGACACTCTCATGGGCGCAACCGGAATCGGCGCGCCGGTGCGCCGGAAAGAAGACCACCGCTTCATCACCGGCAAGGCGCACTATACCGACGATATCAACCGTCCCGGGCAGACTTGCGCCTGGCTGCTGCGTTCTCCCCATGCGCACGCGAAGATCGAGGGAATCGACTGCCGCGCTGCGCGCGTAATGCCGGGCGTGCTGGCGGTGCTCACCGGCGCCGATCTCGCGGCCGACAAGATTGGCAACCTCATCTGCGGGTGGATGATCACGTCGAAGGACGGCTCGCAGATGAAGATGGCGCCGCACCCGCCGATTGCCCATGACAAAGCGAACTTCGTCGGCGATCCGGTCGCCGTCGTCATTGCCGAGACGCTCGCGCAGGCCATGGACGCCGCCGAGAAGGTGAAAGTCGATTATGAGGTGCTGCCCGCGGCCGCCGATCCTGCCAAGGCGCAAGCCGACGGCGTGCCGCAGATTCACGAGGTGGCGCCCCGTAACACCATCTATCGCTGGCATATTGGCGATGCGGCT
Source organism: Xanthobacteraceae bacterium (assembly GCA_036498105.1). Taxonomy (GTDB): domain Bacteria; phylum Pseudomonadota; class Alphaproteobacteria; order Rhizobiales; family Xanthobacteraceae; genus VAZQ01. The sequence continues at coordinate 3,076 of DASXIG010000557.1, forward strand.
GCCGCCGAGAGCGCCTTCAGGTCCGCCAACCATGTGACCAAGCTCGAGCTCGTCAACAATCGATTGGTGCCGAATGCGATCGAGCCGCGCGCGGCCATCGGCGAATACGATGCCGGATCAGATACGCTTACGCTCTGGAACACCACGCAGAACCCGCATGTGGCGCGGCTCGTGATTTCCGCATTCGTGGGGGTGGCACCTGAGCACAAACTGCGCGTGATAGCGCCTGACGTGGGCGGAGGATTCGGCTCCAAGATCTTCATCTACCCGGAGGAAGTGATCTGCCTGTGGGCGGCGCGCAAGATCGGCCGGCCGGTGAAATGGGTTGCGGGCCGTTCGGAAGCATTCCTGGCCGACGCCCACGGCCGCGATCATGTCACGCGGGCGGAGATGGCGTTCGACGAGAAGGGCAAAATTCTGGGTCTGCGGGTGAAGACGATTGCCAATCTCGGCGCCTACATGTCGACGTTCTCGTCATCCGTCCCGACCTATCTCTACGGCACGCTCCTCTCCGGCCAATATGCAATCCCGGCGATCTACTGCGAGGTGGACGCCGTCTACACCAACACCGCGCCGGTCGATGCGTACCGTGGTGCGGGGCGGCCGGAGGCCACGTTCGTGGTCGAGCGGCTGATCGAAGTTGCCGCGCGCCAGCTGGGCATCGATCCGGTCGATCTGCGCAAGATGAATTTCATCGAGCGTTTTCCCCATCAGACTCCCGTGATCATGAACTACGATGCCGGCGACTATCACGCCTCGCTCAAGCGGGCGCTGGAAGTTGCCGATCTCGGCGGGATGGCAAAGCGCAAGCACGACGCCGAGGCGCGCGGCAAGCTGCGCGGAGTTGGTTTTTCCACTTACATCGAGGCCTGCGGGATCGCGCCAAGCCAGGCAGTGGGTTCGCTCGGGTGTGGCGTGGGGCTTTGGGAATCGGCAGAGGTAAGGGTCAACCCCACCGGCTCCGTGGAAGTCCTGACCGGCTGTCATCAGCACGGGCAGGGTCACGAAACAACCTTTGCCCAGGTGGTTTCAGAGCGGCTGGGCATTCCGATCGGCGATGTCAGCGTCGTGCACGGCGATACCGACAAGGTGCAGTTCGGAATGGGGACTTATGGGTCACGCTCCGGTGCCGTCGGCATTTCTGCGATCGTGAAGGCGCTCGACAAGGTTGAAGCGAAGGCGAAGAAGGTGGCAGCACATCTTCTGGAAGCCGCCGAGGGAGACATCGTTTTCCAGGACGGCAAGTTCACGGTCGGCGGTACTGACAAGTCCGTAGGCTTCGGCGAAGTTGCGCTCGGCGCATACACCGCGCACAGGTTTGCGGGGCAGGAGCTGGAGCCAGGGCTCAAGGAGGGTGCATTCTACGACCCCATCAATTTCACCTTCCCGGCCGGCTGCCACATCTGCGAGGTCGAAGTTGATCCGCAGACCGGAGAAAGCGAGATCGTGGCCTGGACCGCGGTCGATGATTTCGGCACCGTCATCAACCCGATGATCGTCGAAGGCCAGGTCCATGGCGGGATTGCGCAGGGCATAGGCCAAGCGTTGCTGGAAGGCACGGTCTATGACCAGGACGGTCAGCTGGTCACCGGGTCGTTGATGGACTACTGCATGCCGCGCGCGCAGGATCTGCCGGCGCTGAAGGTCGAGATGACGGAGACCAGGACGCCTTCCAACCCGCTCGGCATAAAGGGCTGCGGGGAGGCGGGCGCGATCGCCGCCCCCGCTGCCGTGATCAACGCCCTGACCGACGCGATCGGCAGCGAGGATTTACCCATGCCCGCCACCGCGCAGGCGGTATGGCGGTCACTGCAGAAGCTCACTCCCACGCGAGCAGCGACATAGGAGAGCACGATGTACGCATTTAACCAGCACCGGCCAGCGACGGTCCGGCAGGCGGCAAGCCTGCTCGCCAAGGAACCGGAAGCAAAGCTTCTCGCAGGCGGTCACACCCTGATCCCTACGATGAAGCTGCGCCTAGCCGGGCCGAAACATCTCGTCGATCTTTCGAAGATCGAAGGCCTGATCGGCATCGAGATGGGTGGCCGCACACTGACGATCGGCGCGATGACGCCGCACGTCGATGTCGCCACCTCTGCCGTGGTCAAGGAGAACATTCCCGCGCTGTCCGAGCTCGCGGGCAAGATCGGGGATCCGGCGGTCCGGCACCGCGGGACAATCGGCGGCTCGATTGCGAACAACGACCCGAATTCAGACTATCCCGCCGGCGTGCTTGGCCTTGGCGCGACCATCGTCACCAACAAGCGCCGCATCCCTGCCGACGATTTCTTCAAGGGGCTGTTCGAGACCGCGCTCGAGCCCGACGAGATCATCACCAAGGTGCAGTTTCCGAAACCCGGCAAAGCGGGCTACTACAAGTTCCCCAACCCGGCCTCCCGCTTCGC
>DASXIG010000558.1:0-3689 GCA_036498105.1 Xanthobacteraceae bacterium
CTCACGCTTCGCGGCAATATCCGTGATTACGTCGAAGTCTATCTTGGCCAAACGAAATGGAACGACGCGGCCAGAACTGCACTGCAGCTCGATGGCGATCAGAAGATTGCAAACTCGCAGCCAACTACCTCGCCTTCGTCAAACTGGCAGCCATCCGCATCTGGCTACGCGCTTATGAGTCCAGGCCTAAAGTTGTAGGGTGGGCAAAATCGTCCGACGTGGCGTTGGCGCGTGGGCACGGCGCGCGCACGACTTTGCCCACGCGTCAACGGTTGTGATTGCGCGCCTTTGCCCACCCTACTCATCCGGCGAAGCGGCGGCGCAGAAGTCGGCCGCGCTGCGCGTCCTCGTCCACCACGGCGTCGGTGTATACGACACGGCCGCGCACCATGGTGAGGTCGACGCGGGCAGTGACGCGCCGCCCGTGGAAGGGCGAATATTTCGCTTTGGAGAGAAACGTCCCGCAGTCGATCGTCTCATCCACGTCGTCATTGACGATGACGAGATCGGCATCGAGTCCCGGCGCAAGCGCGCCTTTGCGGTCGCTCACACCAAACAGGCGTGCCGGTGTTTCCGAAACGAGGCGCACGAAGACTCGCTCGCTCAATCCGCGACGCCGGAATTCGGTGAGAGCGGCAGGCAGAAATGTCTCGAGCCCGGGGAAGCCGGGCAATGCCTTGCGCAGGTCTTCGCGCCCGGCCTCTTTTTCATCCGCGTGATGGGGAGCGTGATCGCTCCCGATGGTCGCGACATCGCCGCACGCGATCGCGCTCCAAAGCGCCTCCACGTCTTGCGCGCCGCGCAGCGGCGGCATGATCAGGCCGTGCGGGCCGAAGCGGATGAAATCGTCCCTGGTCAGCACGAGATGGTGGGGTGTCACTTCCGCGGTGAGAAGATCAGCCGTGCTTCGCCGCAGCTCGCCGATCACGCGTACGGAAAGCGCAGTCGAGGTTTGCCGCACGTGCACCGGGCAGCGCTGTGCCGCCGCCAATGCCAGCGCGCCGAGGAGCGCGCCCGCCTCGACCTCGGGCGGATGGGCGCCTTCAACGGCCGCCGCATCTCCCCCGCAATCGAGCTCGGCCGAAACCTCGGGATCATCGGGGTAGACGCCCATGAGGCTTTTCGCCACGGCAACGGCGCGAAACAACGCGTTCTGCACCGCGCGCTCGCGCGTGAGCAGCGCCGGCGGCCCGCCTCCCAGAAACAGCTCGAACGAGACCACGCCTCGCCGCGCAAGCGCTTCGACGTTTGGAAGACTCGAAGCATGCGCCAGCGCCTGGATAGCGAAATCGACGATGCTCTTTTGCCCCGCATCGGCTGCGGCATCGAACGCACTCACGCTGTCGACCAGCGGCGCCGTGTTCGGCATCGCCATTATCGTGGTCACCCCTCCCCGCGCCGCTGCGGACGATGCAGAGCGAAAGTCCTCCTTGTAGGTCTGCCCGGGGTCACGGGTATGCACGTGCGAATCGACGACTCCGGGAATGACGAGCCGTTCGGCCGCATCGATCGCGTCAGCGGCGCTCGCCGTGCCGTAGGGCTCGATCGCAACGATCCGCTCGTCCTCGATGAGCACATCGGCGGCCCGGGTGCCGGACGGCGTGACAACGCGGCCCCCGCGCACGATCCGGCGGCTGTTCGCAGATGTTGACGGCATCGCGCGAGGTTAACCTCCATGCGCCGGGATCCTGGTTTGTAGCCCGGATGGAGTGCAGCGACATCCGGGAATATCCGCCCCGGATTTCGCCTGCGCTTCAATCCGGCCTACGCACCTGCACGCCGCAGTTGACGGACCATGCGCGTTGGCGCGACCATGACCATGCGTCAACACTGAAGAGGGACAGCAATGCTGGGCAGCAACACCATCCGGGCTCTGAGCGGCGGTTTCATCCTTGCGGCGCTGGCCGTTGTTCCGGTCAAGGCACAGCAGAGCAAGAACATCCGTCTTGTGCTGGATTGGGCATTCCAGGGCCAGCAGGGGATATTCACGCTTCCAGCCGGCGACGGTACCTTTGCGCGCTACAATCTCAACGTCACCGTCGATCGCGGCGTCGGCTCCGGCGACACCGTCAGCAAGGTCGCGAGCGGAGCCTACGACATCGGCCAGGCCGACCTCTATTCCATGGTCCGCTTCATGGGCGAGAACCCGGGCCACCCGCTGATCGCGGTATTCATGGTGAACGACAAGTCCGCGCTCGCGGTCGAAACCATGACCAAGAGCAACATCGTCAAGCCGCAGGATCTCAAGGGCAAGAGCATTGCCGCTCCCGCCGGCGACGCCAGCCGTCAGCTGTTTCCGCTGTTCGCGAGCGTCAACGGCATTGATCAGAGCTCGATCAAGTGGCTCAATGTCTCCCCGGAGCTGCGTGAGCCCATGCTGATCCGGGGTGAGGCGGACGCGGTGAGCGGGAACGTGCCGACCGTGCTCATCAACATGCAGGCGGTCAACATCCCGATGGATGCGGTGCGCGTCATGCCCTACGCCGACTACGGCGTCGGGCTCTACGGGCTCGCGCTTATCACGCGGCCGGAATTCGCGCAGCAGAATCCGGAGGCGCTGCGCGACTTCATCCGCGGCACCGTGCATGGCCTCAATCGCATGATCAAGGATCCGGCGGCCGCCGTTGCCTCGGTCAAGACCCGCGATCCGCTGCTCAACGAAAAGGCCGAGCTGGACCGGATCAAGATGACGATCGACTACACCATCATCACGCCGAACGTGCTCGATCACGGCTACAGCAACGTCGATATGGCGCGCCTCGCGAGCACCCTGGCGCAGGTCGCTCCCGCCTTCAACATGAAGACCACGCCCGATGCGGCGCAGGTCTACACCGACAAATATCTCCCCCCGCGCGACGAGCTGAAGGTCGCGAAGTAGGGTGGGTTAGCGAGCGGCGCCCTTGCGCCGCGAGCGTAGCCCGCCATGGTGGGTTAGGCGCGCGCTTTACGCGCGCGCCTAACCCACCCTACCATTCTGCTCTCAGGAATCCCCGCCGATCTCGACCTCGGTGCCGAGGCGGAGTTGCGCGGCGCGTTCCGCGATCCGCTGCGCGGTGACGAGATCCTGGATGGGCACGCCGATCGACTTGTAGAAGGTGATCTCCTCGCCGGACTCGCGCGCAGGCTTCTCGCCGGTGATGAGTTCCGCAATCTGCGTGACGTCCTCGCGTCGGATCACCCCCTCGGCAATGGGGATGACGAAATCGCCGGCCTGTTCGAGGCAATCGGCGCGGCTGTCGATCACGCGCTTGGACGCGCGCCGGACCGTGGCGCTGTCCACCTCCCGCGCCACCGGCTGATGCGCGCCGACCGCCGCGATAAAAGTGCCCGGCCGCAGCCAAGCCCCGGAAATCACGGGCGCCTGGGACGTGGTGGCAGCCACGACGATGTCGGCATTGGCGAGGGCTTGCTCGCACGATGAGGCAAGGCGGATGTCGCGTGGGATCCGGCCGCCCGCAGCAGCCATATCCGCAGTAAAACGCTCGGCGCGCGCGCTGCCGCGCGCCGCAAGAAATACCGTTTTGAGCTCGAAGACTTCGGCCAGCGCGGCCAGCTGGTTGCGCGCCACGCGCCCGGCGCCAATCAGCGCAAGAACCCGGCTGTTTGCGCGGGCGAGGTACCGCGCTGCCAACGCCGTACCGGCTCCGGTGCGCAGATCGGTCAGATAGCCCGCCTCCAATACGGTCTCG
>DASXIG010000559.1:0-6101 GCA_036498105.1 Xanthobacteraceae bacterium
CCCGAAATGCGCAGATGCAGAGCCGTGAGGTTCTTGTCGTTGTCAAACCCGGCCGTGAGCTTGCATTGCGTGATCGGGTGATACCAGCCGTGCGTCATGTCCTCTTCGCGCGTCCAGAGAAGTTTGACCGGAGTGCCCGGCATCTCCTTGGCCAACAGGACTGCTTGGCGCACGTAGTCTTGCGAGGTCGAGCGACGGCCGAACCCGCCGCCGAGAAAGGTCTTGTAGACTTCGCATTTCTGGACCGGCAGGCCGCACGCTTCCGCAACAGTTGCGAGCGCCTGCTCGCCGTTTTGCGTTGAGCACCAGACTTCGCACTTGTCGGCGGTGTAGAGCGCGGTCGCGTTCTGCGGCTCCAGCGTTGCGTGGTTCTGGTAGGGATACTCGTAGACCGCCTCGACCTTCTTGGCGGAGCCGGCGAGCGCGGCTTTGACATCCCCGCCCTTGTTGCCGACGAAGGCCTGATCGACATCGAGGCCTTCCTTCAGCCATGCGGCAATGGATGCGCTCGACACTTTCGCATTCTCGCCTTCGTCCCACGTGATCGGAAGCGCATCGAGCGCGGTCCTGGCCTGCCACCAGCTGTCGCCGATCACGGCAACCGCATAGTCCTCGACCTGAACGACCTTCTTCACGCCCTTGTTGCTCGTGACCTTGGCGGCATCGAAGCTCTTCACCTTGCCGCCGTTGACCGGGCACGCCTTGATCGCGGCGTAGAGCATGCCGGGCATTTTCACATCGATGCCGTAGACCGCCTTGCCCGTGACCTTGTCCGGGGTATCGAGCCGCTTCACGCCCTTGCCGATGACCTTCCAGTCCTTCGGATCCTTGAGCTTGATTTCGGCCGGAGGCTCGATCTTGCCGGCGGCATCGGCAACCTTGCCGTAGCTGATGCTGCGGTTGGAAGCCTTGTGCGTGATCACCCCGTTGGCAACGGTGCATTCCTGGGCCGGCACCTTCCATTCACTGGCGGCTGCCTGAACGAGCATCATGCGGGCGGCGGCGCCGCCCTTGCGCACGAACTCGTTGGATTCGCGAATGCCGCGGCTGCCGGCGGTGAAGAAGTCGCCCCAGACGCGATTGCGCGCCACGTTCTGGCCGGGCGTCGGAAACTCGTACGTCACCTTGGACCAGTCGCATTCGAGCTCCTCGGCCGCGAGCTGGGCGAGGCCGGTGAGCGTTCCCTGGCCCATTTCCGACCGCGCAATGCGGATGATGACGGTCTCGTTCGGTTGCACGACAACCCAGGCGTTGACCTCGGGTCCGCCCACCGCGGCCTGCGAAGCCTTGGGGCCAAACGGCAGGTCGAAACCGAGCGCGAGACCACCGCCGAGTGCAGAGGTGCCGACGACAAAGGAGCGACGATTCAGGTTTGCAACGCAGTTCATGTCTGCCTCCTCACGCGTTCGCGGCTGCATGGATTGCCGCGCGCACCTGCTGGTACGTGCCGCAGCGGCAAATGTTGGTGATCTCGCGGTTGATGTCGTCGTCGCTCGGTTTTGGCTTCTCCTTCAAGAGCGCCGCGACCGCCATGATCATCCCGCTTTGGCAGTAGCCGCATTGCGGCACGTCATGATCGATCCATGCCTTCTGCACCTTGTGGAGCGAGCCGTTCTGGGCGAGTCCCTCGATGGTGGTGATCTGCTTGCCATCGGCCAGGCTGACCGGGACCGAGCACGAGCGCACGGCCATGCCGTCCATGTGCACGGTGCAGGCGCCGCACTGGGCGATGCCGCAGCCGTATTTGGTGCCGGTCAGGCCGATGTGATCGCGCAGCACCCAGAGGAGCGGAGTGTCGGGATCGGCATCCACGGTATGTGATTGTCCGTTCACGGTGAGACTAGCCATTCGCATTCTCCTGTGATGGCTTTGGAGGGCAGATGCGCATGGCAGTCACCCGCCGGCGACGACACGCGCGTCCTTTCTTGTGGTCATTCTAAAGAGCGGCGCGGTTGAATTCCAGTCACGAACACGCCATAACTCGGGGCCGCTCCGTGGAACGGTGGAGCTGTTCGAGTCATGAAAGCCACGTTCCTCGCCCTCTGCCTGACGATCGGATTGACCGCTCCGGCTTTCGCGAGCAAGTATTACGTCGTTCAGAACAGCAAGACGCTCAAGTGCTCCATCGCTCCAAAGAAACCCAAGGGAAAGACAGTCGTGCTGGTAGGCGCCGGTACCGCGCATAAGACCAGGGGCGAGGCCCGCGTCGCACTTCGGAAGTCGACGAACTGCAGCAAGTGAGGGCGGATCCCAGGCTGACAGAATAGCGGCATGGGCTCGCGCAAGCGCATCGTGATCTGCGGTGGCGGTGCGGTCGGCGCCGCGATCGCCTATTTCACAAGCCGACGCGGCGCATTGCCGATCGTCATCGAGCGTCATGAGGTCGCCGGCGCCGCATCCGGCAAGTCGGGTGGCTTTCTGGCGCTCGACTGGTGCCGCGGCAGCGCGCTCGATCGATTGGCGCGGCGCAGCTTCGAGCTCCATGCCGAACTTTCCTCCGCGCTCGGCAATCCTTGGGGATATCGGCGGTTGACGACCTACAGCGGTTACGCTGCTGAGGGCGATACCGCGCGCGGTCAGGGCGGGCGACCGTGGTTGGCGGACGGGGTCACAATCACCGGCCGGCTCGGCTCAGTCGAGTCTACGGCGGTGCTCGAGCCCCGCGCGTTCACGACGGGTTTGATGCGTGCGGCTCAGGTGCATGGCGCGGTGCTGCGCCACGCGACGGTCGTTGACTTGATGCGCGGCCCGAGCGGCGCAGTACGCGGCGTCGTGCTCGCGAGCGGCGAGAGCGTCGAAGGGGACGCAGTCGTGATCGCGATGGGACCGTGGTCCATCCTGGCTGTGCGCTGGATGCCGCTGCCGGCGGTGCTTGGCTGCAAGGGCCATAGCCTGGTGTTTGAAACGGGTGGGTCCATTCCAGCCGAGGCACTATTTCTCGAGTACCGCGAGGCGAGCGGCGAGCTCCTGAGCCCGGAATTATTTCCGCGCGCCGATGGCACCACGTGGGTATGTGCGATCTCGACCGTCGGGCCGCTGCCGGTCGATCCTGCCGATGTTGCAGCTGACGAGGGGGCGCACGCACGGCTCGAAGCGCTATGCCGGAATATCTCGCCGGCGCTCGCCGCGGCGCCGATCAGAGCGCGGCAGGCGTGCTTCCGCCCCGTTACCGAGGATGGCCTGCCGCTCATCGGCGCCGTGCCGGGTGTTGCGGGTGCCTACGTGGCAACCGGCCACAGTGTCTGGGGCATGCTCAACGCTCCGGCGACCGGGGAGGCGATGAGCGAATTGATCCTTGAGGGTGCGGCGCGGCATGTCGAGCTCGCCCCATTCGGGCCCGGACGGCTGCTGCCGCCACTTGACCCGGTACAGGCGAACCGGCCGTAAATCATCAGTCTATTTCAGGGAGAGACTTCAAATGGTGTCGCGTTGTCTTGGTTTCTGCGGCCTCGTCCTGACCGCAATGACCACTCTCGGTTCAGCCCAGTCGCCACCTCCCACTGGCGTAAAAACACTTAATCCGCGGGGCGCAATCAGCACCGGGACCGATACCTGGAGCGTTGGCGCGCGTGCGGGTGACTTCATCTTTGTTGCGGGTATGCAAGGGATCGATCCGGCCACCAACAAATTGATTGAAGGGGAGGAGGCTCGTATTCGTCAAGCTTTCTTGAATCTGAAACTCATTGCCGAATCGGAGGGCGCGACACTGCAGGATTGCGTTCGCATCACGGTCTACGTATCCGACCTGCACCGCTTTGCGCCGCTGGTGAGCAAGGTACAGGCGGAACTTTGGGGCAAGCCGCCATATCCGCCGCGGACCATGTTTGAGGTTCAGCGCCTGTTCGACGACGATATAGTCGAGATAGACAGTATTTTCTACGCCCCAAGAAACAAGTGAAGCGAGCTCTAATCGCCGCCGAGGATGGCAGGTTGCGATGCCTTTCCGGACCAGACTTTTCCGAGGCGCACCGGTTGCAGTGTCGTCGCCTGAGCATTCGGTCTGACGAGCTCGTATTTCACGACGCTTGCGTCCGCGCCTCCCGCCGCAACACCGCTGACCAGCAGATTGGCGCCGGTCGTCGTGCTGGTCGTGGCGACCCGTATGCCGACCGACCCATCGAATGGCTGAAAGGAGCCGATCTCGCGGAAGTCTACGCTGTGAGCGTGCTGCAGTGGACTCTGCAGATAAAGCGAGGGGCCTCCTTCCAGCGCGGAGCCGCTGGAAAAAATCTTTACCGCACCGGCGCCCGCGAGCTGGCTGACGATAATGCGCTTGGCGCCCCCGAGCGAGCCAGCGAGCCAGCCCGTGGCCAGAGAAACGCCGCCCCGATATTCTTTTCCGAATGGAATGAACGAGGCAGTGTACACAGGCCGCTTGATCCGGGCGGCTTGCGTGCTGCCCTGAGCGGCTTTGCCCATGCGCTGGAGCAGCGGGAACGCGAACACCTTGACTTCGGACGGGCTGCCCGGGCCGGGAGCTGTGACGATGCTCTCGCGGCCCGTCGAAAAATCGACGAAACCGGTGGCGATGCTCACCCCAGAGCGGTCGTCGCCATACGGAGTGAAGCTCGAGAAGAGCGCTGGCACGACGCCGGGCGAAGAGGACAGCTGGGATTGATAGATCTTTACTTCACTTGGGACGCCGGGACCTGATCCCACGATGATGTTGTCGGACGTCGAGCCATCGATCTGCGCAGCAGCCACGCTGACCCCGCCACGCGCGGCGGAATCGAACGCCTGAAAGCGCGCCAGCTCCGTCCCGAACGCGCCTTTGCCGCGTATGGCCGCACCGGCATAGGCCACAACTTCCGGCGCGTGGCCCTCACCCGACCCGACGATCAGGTCGAGAATCCCATCACCATCGACATCCCCCATCGCTACATTGACGCTGCCTTCAAAACCGGGAAACGGGATCACGGTGGCCAAGAACCGGTCGCCGTTGCCGTCGTACAAACGAACTTCGGCAGGTTTGCCGGGAGCGCCTGGAACGGCCGCCGCATAAATGGAGAGGGCCGGTATGACGTTAACAAGCGCCATCAGCCCGTTGTCCTCGTGGTTGAGGCGATGGCAATGCATGACGTAAAGGCCGGTGTATTCGTCGAACCGGGTGCGGATCGCAAGGATGCCGGGCTGGACCACGCTCTCGTCACTACGCATGGTCGGCGCCGGCGCATTGGCGTTGTCGATCGAAAACTTGTCGGGGCCGGTGCGCAGTCCGGTCGTGGGATCGAAGTACTCGATCACCTGAAAATCATTGACGTGGACGTGGATCGGATGCTCGTCGTTGTTGTGGTTGACGAACCTCCACTCCTCGACCGAGTTGAGCCGTGGCTGGATGAGCGGCACGTTGGGGAATGTGCCGCCGTCGAATGCATACACGAAGGCTTTCGGGTCCTCGGTGCTCGCCAGGTTGTTGAGGAATCCACCGGATATCAGGATCTGCCGCTTGACATCCGGCGTAGTCTTAGCGAGGTCGACAAAGGACGTGTAGGTACCGAGTGACTGACCTTCGATGAAGGGGGTCGTTACGCCGCCTCCTTCCGAAGGGGTGGCTCTCGCCAGCACTTGAGTTGGAAAGACGAAGAACCCGTCGGCGTAGCTGATTGCCGAGGGCGGGACGCTCAGGCTCCCCAGCACGGCTGGAGGATTGTCTGTTCCATTATTGGTGTAGAGCACACCCGGCTCGGTGATCGTCTCTGCACCGCCTCCGCGCTCCGGCATTTCAAGAACGAGATCGCCTTGCGCTGGTATCGTCACTGCAATGGCGAACCGGCTCGCCGGTGGAATTAGCAGCCGCGCGCCATTGTAGGTCGGCGGATACTCGACGCTGGTGTAGGGATTTCCATCCTGGCCGACGATGGCGATCGGCGGATGCCGGCCAGTCGCGGTTTCCGTGAGCTGGACGTTCATGTAGGCGATGTCGCTCACATTCGCGAGCACCCAGATCTCGGTCTGGCTGGCCTTGCTCTTGATGACCGGCTGAAACTGACCGTTGACGGTGAATTGCACGTCCCGTTGATAGTCCGGGAGTGATGGATTTGCCGGCACATCGCTGTCCGCTTTGCCGCCCGCCGCAATGAAGTGCTGCAGATTGCTGGGGA
>DASXIG010000560.1:0-2590 GCA_036498105.1 Xanthobacteraceae bacterium
GGCCGAGTGCAGTGAGGGCGTCTTCGCAGCGCAGACAAGTTTACGCAGTCTGCGCAAGCTTGACATGCGTCCGGAGCGAGAGCCGGGACCCAGGGGCCACACGATGGAACCAATGCGGAAGCGTCTCCGCCGTCAGATGAAGCATATGCGATAGCCCTGTCTGTGGGGGAGGGGGTCGTGAGTTGCTGATGGTGGTGCGTCAAGGTCAGGACCCCCATCCCCAACCCCCGCTGTAGTAGCGGCGCTCAGCTCCGATCTCCGAGACGCTCCACAGGTACATCCCAGATGTCCCGCGCGTACTCGCTGATTGCGCGGTCAGAGGAGAACCAGGCCATGTTGGCCACGTTGAGCATGCTCGTGCGTGCCCAGGCGGATTTCGATTGCCGCAGCCGGTCGATCCGGCGCTGCGCTTCGTAATACGCGTCGAAATCCGCGGTGACCATGTAGTAGTCGTGATATCGCAAGGCATTCACGAGCGGAGTGAACCGGCCGTCGTCAATTCCGGTGAACAAGCCGGATTCGAGCGCGCGGATCGCCTCGGCGAGCAGCGGCGATGCGGCGATAGCCGACATCGTATCGAGCCCGCTGCGCCGGCGATCCTCCACCTCGTGCGCCTCGAGGCCGAAGATAAAGATGTTCTCCGCCCCGACATGATCGCGCATCTCGATATTGGCGCCGTCCATCGTGCCGATCGTCAGGGCGCCATTGAGCGCGAGCTTCATGCAGCCCGTGCCGGAGGCTTCCATCCCGGCGGTCGAGATCTGCTCGGACAGGTCGGCCGCGGGAATGATCGACTCGGCGAGGCTCACGTTGTAGTTCGGAATGAAGACGACCCTGAGCAGATCACGCACCGCCGGGTCGTTGTTCACCACCGTGGCGGCGTCGTTCGCGAGCTTGATGATCAATTTCGCCTGCGTGTAATTCGCTGCCGCCTTGCCGGCAAAAATCTTCACGCGCGGCACCCAGCTTCGCTTGGGGTCGGCGCGCATCTCGGCATAGAGCGCGATCGTTTCCAGAAGGTTGAGCAACTGACGCTTGTATTCATGGATGCGCTTGATCTGCACGTCGAACAGTGCGTCCGGATCGACGTGAAATCCCATGCGTTCGTGGATTAGATGTCCGAGCGCGACCTTGTTGGCGCGCTTGACGGCAGCGAAGCGGTCCTGCAGCGGCGCGTCATCGGCGTGGTCGGCGAGCCGCGCAATCGCAGGCTGATCATCCAGCACGGCATCGCCGCAGACCTCGCGCAACAGCCCGGTCAAACTCGGGTTGGCCTGCATGAGCCAGCGGCGGAAGGTGATGCCGTTCGTCTTGTTGACGATGCGGTCGCCATAAAGCTCATGCAGCTGATGGAAGGTGGTCTGTCGCATCAGCCGGGTGTGCAGCGCGGAGACGCCATTGACACGGTGCGAGCCGACGAACGCGAGATGCCCCATCCGGACGCGCTGGCTCCCGCGCTCGTCGATCAGCGAGACCGCGGCCGCCAGGTCGTGCGCATCGGGATTCTTCTCTCGCGCAAACCGCAGGTGCTGCTCGTTGATGTGATAAATGATCTCCAAGTGTCTCGGCAACATGCGCGCCAACAACGTCAGCGGCCAGCTCTCGAGTGCTTCCGGCAAGAGCGTGTGATTGGTATAGGAAAAGGTCGCCACGCAGATCCGCCAGGCCTCTTCCCATGACACCCCGTGCAGATCGACCAGCAGCCGCATCAGCTCGGGCACGGCGATGCTCGGATGCGTGTCGTTGAGCTGAACCGCGGCGTGCTCCGGGAGCAAATGGATGTCGCCGTCGGCGAAGAGATGCCGATGCAGGAGGTCCTGCAGCGACGCGGAGACGAAGAAATACTCCTGCCGAAGTCGCAGTTCCTGCCCCGCGGGAGTCTCGGCGCTTGGGTAGAGTACCTTCGAGATCGCTTCCGCCCGCGTCTGCTCCGACAGCGCAGCCGCATGTTCCCCCTGGTTGAAGGTGTCGAGCCGCATCGGGTCGGCCGCGCGCGCAGACCACAGCCGCACGACATTCACGTGCCGGCCGCGCCATCCCACGATCGGAGTGTCATAGCCCACGGCCTCGATGGTCTCGTCGGGATGCCAGATCGACCGCAGAATGCTGCGCGGCCCGACGCTGTGCTCGACCCGCCCGCCGAAATGGATGTCGTAAATGGCTTCCGGCCGTGCAAACTCCCAGGGATTGCCGAACGACAGCCATTCCTCCGGGTACTCCTGCTGCCATCCGTCGCGGATGACCTGGCGAAAGAGGCCGTGATCGTATCGGATCCCGTAGCCGCATGCGGGGATCCCGAGCGTTGCCATGCTCTCCAGGAAACAGGCGGCCAATCGCCCGAGGCCGCCATTGCCGAGCGCTGCATCCGGCTCCGATGCGCGCAGCCGCGCGAGATCGACGCCGAGATCTCCCAGCGCCGCATCGACGATTTCGCGCAGTCCCAGATTTCCGAGCACATCGTCGAACAGCCGGCCGATCAGAAACTCGAGCGAAAGATAGTAGACGCGCTTGCGGCCCTTTCCGCGGCTCGCGCGCTCCGTGGTGAGCCAGCGATGGGTGATGCGGTCGCGCACCGTCAGGGCCGCGGCGA
>DASXIG010000561.1:0-3731 GCA_036498105.1 Xanthobacteraceae bacterium
ACCACGATAGCTCCAATAATCCCGCCCCTGCTCCATCCAGGATCGCGTCCTGGAGCCGTGTACATTGGATCTGGATTCGTCATCCGGTCGCTATAGGGGTCACGGTAGGTCATCCTTGGCTCCTCTTTGTTCTTCGAAGGAACTTACCAACCAACGCGCGGCCTGGGTTGCTGTTCCAGAAGCTCGCGGGCGAGGGCTGGAACGATTGCCGCCTCGGGGCTTTGTTCTGCCTGATTCCTGCGAGCGTGCATGGCCGGCCATCTCCTCTCCTATCCGCTCACGCATAAAACCGTGCATCTGTGCATCGACATGCAGCGCATCTTTTCGTCGGAGGGTCCCTGGACCACCCCGTGGATGGAACGCGTTCTGCCCGTGGTGTCGGAGATCGTCGGTCGATATCCCCAGCGCACTGTATTCACGCGATTTGTTACGCCCGAACGTCCGCAGGACATGCCGGGAATGTGGCAGCGCTATTATTGTCGATGGCGGCAGACGACGCGTGAGCACATGGATCCTGGCATGCTCGAGCTGCTGCCCGAGCTGGCGCGGTACTGTCCCCCCGCCGCGATCATCAACAAGACCAGATATTCAGGCTTCGCCGAGCCGCACCTGCTCGCGCACCTGCAGGAGCGGAAAGCCGATGGCCTCGTGATAACCGGATCGGAGACCGACGTCTGCGTGCTCGCGACGGTGCTCGGTGCCGTCGATCTCGGCTATCGGGTGATCCTGGTGACCGATGCCGTGTGCAGCTCGTCCGACGAAGGTCATGACGCGCTGCTGGAAGTGTATCACCGCCGATACACCGAGCAGATCGAAACTGCCACGGCCGCAACCATCCTGGACCGCTGGAGCTGAAAGGCGGATGATCTGGGACTGCCTCATCATCGGCGGCGGTCCGGCCGGTCTCACGGCGACGACATACCTTGCGCGATTTCGCCGAAAGATCCTGCTCATCGACGCCGGCGGGAGTCGGGCCGCCGCTATTCCGGAAAGCCACAATCATCCCGGTTTCGGACGCGGCATCTCAGGAACGGATCTGCTGAAGCTTCTCCGGGAGCAGGCACAGCGGTACGACGTTGAAATCAGGAGCGGCAGAGTCGAGAAGCTCTGCATGCGGGGGCACGGCTTCCTTGCGGAAGTCGGAGGCGAGCGCGTCAGCGCTGCGCACATCCTGCTTGCGACCGGCATCGAAGATATCCCACCGGAACTGCCCGGATTGGAGGGTGCCGTCGCCCACTCCGTCGTGCGCTATTGCCCCATCTGCGATGGATACGAAGCGATGGACAAGAAAATTGCGGTGTTCGGGCCCTTGGATCATGCCGCCAAAGAGGCGGTGTTTCTACGCACCTATTCGAAATCCGTTACCGTTCTTCCTACCGACACGCCGGACCACCGGCCTTCTGCCGAGGCTCTGCGCGGTGGCGATATCGCAATTGCGCCGGCAGTCGCGCGCGAGTTTTGCCGCACCTCGTCGGGGCTTGTGGTCAAGCTGGAAAACGGAAGCGTGCTAGAGTTTGACGTGCTCTATCCGGCGCTCGGTTGTAACGTGCATTCCGAGCTGGCGAAGGCACTCGGGGCGCGGTGCAATCCCATGGGGTGCGTCGAGGTGGATCAGAAGCAGCGCACGTCCGTAGCGGGCCTTTACGCGGCTGGCGATGTGGTTTCCGACCTCCACCAGATCAGCGTTGCCGAAGGTCACGCCGCCGTCGCCGCGACCGCCATTCACAACAGCCTGCCGCGTAACCCGCGCTAGCGCCCCGCTTCCGAAGTTCGTGATACATTGCGGCACCCTCTGAGACGAACTTCGGAAGCAAGGGGCACTAGCAAACCTATGATTCTAGTGCCGCTTTTCGATTTAAAGTTCCCATACGAGCTCGCGGCTACCACTGTAGGAACTTCAAATCGGCGGCACTACTGTAGTGACCCGCTCCCGGACTTACTTCTTGTGCGTCCGCGTGGGGTTCGTGAATCGGCCATTGCCCAAGCCGGTGCCGATGGTCAGTACGCCCCAGTGGGTCACGTCGGACATGAACGGCGACTGGCTCAATCCCTGCACAACGGCATCGTTGTGCAACACCACCATGGTCTGGTGCTCCCCGATTGCCGGGATCGCTTCGTGAATGCGCAGCGGCAGGTTGAAGCGGCTGCTCTCCCAATTGCCCGGCAGGTTTTGCGCCCCGCGATCGATGCTGCCGTCTGCTTCGATCATCCCCGGGCACCCGATGCCGATGAAAGGCGCGAGCCGGAATCCTTCTTTACCGGCGCGCCCGATCAGGCCTTCAAGCATTTTCACCAGCTCGCCGATGGCATCCTCCCTGCCCAGTCTTTTCTGCTCGCTGTGCCGCCACAGCTCGGCTTTCCAGACCGATGCTTTGGACAGGTCTGCGGCCTTCTTCAGGTTCAGCTCGACAACTCCCGCGCGGATGTTGGTCCCGCCGATGTCCACGGCCAGGATGGCGTCATGAGCCTCGAACATCCAGCGCGGCGCCAGATGCGCGCCCCCGATCAAGCCCGCCTCATTTGGGTCATGGCGGATTGGAGCGAGATCAATCATCACCTTGTCGGTCTTGAGAATGACGGCCGCGCGCCCGATCGCCAGCTCTCCGACGCGGCTTGCGCGCATGCCGCCTCCCATCGCGATGCGCTCGGTGCCATGCCAGGCCTTCAGCTTGAGAAAACGACGGATGACCAGCGCGAGCACTTGCGCGTAGTCCTCGATTGCGCTCTGGACGAGCCCCGCAGCCTCCGGATCGCCCTCGGCGAGAATCGCATCAAGCTTCTTTCTGGGGATGTCTTCGCTCGACTCCTTTCCAAGGGGGTCGGCGCCTGCTTTGCGCAGCGGCTTGCGCCAATTCTCCAGGATGGCGCGGAAGGCACCCTTGCTGGCGCGGTCCCCGAGGAAGCCTTCGTCATCCTTGAGCTCCACGTTGTAGCTGTCGACATGCACCCCCGGCAGGCGCGTCGCACCATGCGTGGCAACTGCATCGGCCAGCGTGCTTTCATCGGACATGAACACTCCATGCGCAGCGGTCTGGTGAAGTACCTTTTATTAGCTCGCGGCTACCACTGTAGGAACTCGGCGGCACTAGCCGACAACCTGAATGCACGCTCCGGGTTCCGCACGGATTGGCGGCGTGGTGTGCAAACGGCGCTGCAACGAATGCCGCCGGGCGATTGTCATCAGCGAAAAAATCGATGATTGTCGAGCAAACCTCTTAGTCCCAGTAACCTTCCCGACCATGCAGCCCCGCGATCGGCTTTCCTTTTCCCCCATCAGCAAACGTCCGCCGCTGCGTTTCCCGGACGGGATCCGGCTGGTCGTCTGGCCGGTGCTGGCGCTCGAGGAGTGGGATCTTTCGCGCCCCATGGCGCGCATGGTCATCTCGCCGCCGCAAGGTCAGCCGCAGCTGCCGGATCTGCCCAACTGGAGCTGGCACGAATATGGGATGCGGGTCGGGTTCTGGCGGCTCAAGAAGATGCTGCACGAAGTCGGTGCGACACCGACCGTTACCTTGAATGCGAGGGTGTGCGAGACCTACCCGGAAGTAGTCACTGCCTGCATCGAGCAAGGCTGGGAGCTCAACGCCCATGGCTACGATCAGGTGCCGATGCACAAGCTCGAGGATCAGCGCAGCGTGATCATGCGATCGGTGGCAATCATCGAGAAATTCTGGGGCAAGCGGCCGCGCGGCTGGTTCGGTCCGGGTCTCACGCAGACGTTCGACACGCTC